>JAEWDX010000376.1 GCA_023389895.1 Bacillota bacterium | reverse complement strand
GTATACATCACGGTGTATATATCATTTTCTGAAACATTCACTACAGGCTTTACAGGATTACCTGTTTCTAACAATCTATAAAAATCTAGGGCAGCATCAGGAGCATTTTCATCCGTGTATATATAATGAAAAACATTGACACCTAAGCTCCTTGTTTCTTCAATTATTTCTGCAACTTCCTTTTCATAGACGAGAACTTTCGAACATGCGTCATCTAAAATATACTTAAGCTCATTTGCTGTTAATCGGTAATTAATTGGATTGAAAACAGCTCCTAGTTTAGCAGACGCAAAAAGTGTGATCACAAATTCACTAGTGTTATAGAGAAATGTTGAAACAACATCTCCCTTCCGTACGCCTAATTGAAAAAGTGAAGAAGCGAGTCGATTAACCTTTTCGTTTAATTCATGGAAGGTAAAGCTTTGGTTCTTTTCTCGATAGATAAGTGCTTGTTTATTCGGATAATTATAAGCTGACCATTCAATAATTTCTCCAACTGTTGTACTCATGATTTTCCCTCCTTATCGAAAAATTTTATTTTTAATCCATTTTCCTTTTAATAATCAAAAAATCCTTTTCCTGTTTTTCTACCAAGATGCCCCGCTCTAACTAGCTTTCTCAAAAGAGGAGCAGAACGATATTTCGAGTCTTGTGTTTCTTCATATAATGAATCTTGGACAAATAAGAGAGTATCTAATCCTATTAAATCAGCCAGAGCTAATGGTCCAATCGGATGATTTGCCCCAAGCCTCATTCCTTTATCGATATCCTCAGCAGTTGCTACACCTTCTTGAAGAACAAAAATGGCTTCATTAATCATCGGTACCAAGATTCGATTAACAGCAAATAATGGCGATTCTTTAACAGATACTGCTTCTTTTCCTAACGATTCAACTAATTGTTTTGACCGCTCATAAGTTTCCTCTGTTGTGTCATACCCTTTTATGAGCTCAACTAATTTCATAACAGGAACAGGATTGAAAAAGTGGAATCCCATTACCCTTCCCGGATTTTTCATCACACTTGCTATTTCCGTAATACTTAAACCCGAAGTATTACTAACAACAATTGCCTTTTCATTCACCAGTTGATCAATGGTCTTAAATATTTCTTTTTTTAGGGCCATATCCTCGCTAACAGCTTCAATCACAAAATTCGCATCTGCCATACTTTCCCATTCCGTAGACAATGCAAGTAATTGTTCGTATTCACTTCGTTTCGCTTCATCGATTCTTCCCTTTTCAATCGCTCTGTTCCAGTTTTTCTTTATTTGCTCCATTCCTCGATTAAAAAAAGTCTTTTCCTTTTCAATTGCGATTACTTCATATCCTGCCTCAACACATACTTGTGAAATCCCAGCACCCATTGTTCCAAACCCTATTACTGCAATCTTCATTTTCACCTTGACCTCCTTAATTTCCTGTAAATATTGGTTTCCTTTTTTCAAAAAAAGCAGCTACCCCTTCATCCTTATCCTCGGTTGTACATAAGTCTCCAAATAATTTCGCTTCAATCCGTAGTCCTTCTTCTAATGGGATTTCCATTCCCATTGCGATCGCTTCTTTCGCTTTTTCTACAGCTAGTGGGCCTCTAGTAGAAATAATTTCTGCCAACTCTAGTGCTTTCTTTAAAGAATCTTCTTCTATTACTTCTTCAATCAATCCACATCTAACTGCTTCTTCAGCCGAAATAAATTCTCCAGAGAAAATTAGCTTCATTGCTTGCCCCTTGCCTATTAACCGTGGCAAACGCTGTGTTCCTCCGTATCCAGGAATAATACCAAGCTTTACCTCAGGTAGGGCAAACTGCGAGCGAAGAGTAGCAATACGTATATCACATGCTAGTGCAAGCTCTAACCCACCACCTAATGTAAATCCATCAATAGCAGCAATAACGGGCTGTTTCAGTTTGGAAATTTTATTAAAGATCGATTGCCCTCTTAAACAAAGCGCCTCCCCTTCTTCTGGTGTTAACCCTGGGAATTCTTTAATATCAGCTCCAGCTACAAACGCCTTTGTACCTGCGCCTTCAATAACAATTACATGAATATGTACGCCAATTCGTGAAATGATTTCATCTAACCGATTGAATACTTCGCGGTCTAATGAATTTACTGGTGGAGAATCAATCGTAATAATTCCAATCTTATTCCTTTCCTCATACTTAACTTTAGACATTGCAATATCACTCCTAATTTTTTATTTACATTTATTTTTAATGCAATTCCTATGCCAAACATTTAATATGTATATACAACCGCTATTTTTGAATATTAGGAATTTTTTGTTTCTAAAGGAAATATAACTGTTTCTTTAAGAAACAATTGTTTCCGAAAGAAACAGGTTGCTATATTAACTAAATTAAACGGAGACTTTTGTTAGCTTTTATACGAGAGGAGAATCTTTCTGGACATTTTTTCACTTAGTGGTTCAAGTGGGACAGGAAAAAGTACAAGCGCCTTATCATTTGCATACAGAAAAAAAATTCCCGCAATTATTGATGATGGCCTGCTAATATTAAATGGTCAAAGGATAGCTGGTACTTCAGCAAAATTTGAAAAAAATGTGATTTCAGCTGTAAAACGGGCAACATTCTTTGATAAACAACACACAAAGGAAGTTCAACAGGCGATTCAAAATCATTTCATCAGTAGAATTCTTATTATTGGGACGTCAGATAAAATGGTTGAATTAATTGCCAGGCGACTGCAAATCGGGGAAATAAAAAAATACTTTCATATTGAAGAAATTCGCTCATCTAGTGAAATAAAAATTGCTCAATATATTAGAAATACTGAAGGAAAACATGTAATTCCAATTCCATTAAAACAAATAGAGCAAAATTTTTTTAAGAAAATGATCCAAAAAGGGGTAGAGATTTTTTCTCCTAGAAAGGAAAGGATAGGAGAAACGACAATTGTCTATCCAGATTTTCACAAAGGCGTGATAAAAATCTACAAAAAAGCCTTTCAAGAAATGATCGAGTTTATTTGTTTAAACTATGAGGGAATTGATGAGTGTGAAGTAATGGCGATCGATTTCCAACAGCTTCCCATTGTTAAAATAAGAATAAATATCAAATTTCCTATTTATAAGCATTTGCCTAGTAAAGTAGAGGAGCTGCAGAAAGATATATACAATCATTTCATCCATCATTTAAACATCGAACTTCACATGATAAACTTCAGCGTTCATAAGGTTAATAAGTAAAAGGAAAGCTTCATTCTTATTCGAGCTTTCCTTTTACTTTATTATTTTTCTATGTCCGCCGAGAAAAGCGCGGAATTCTCTTTTCAACGAATGCACTTACACCTTCTGGAAAATCATACTCGTCGACAAATTTCGTTGTTCCTTTCCATAAAAGGGCAGTACTATTTATGCATTCACTTACTGACTGTTTAATCGCAAGCAAGGAGGCAGGTGACTGGGAAGCAACTAATTTTCCCATTCGAATTGCATAGCGGTCGAGACTAGTTTCACTTACTAAATAATTTAACATCCCTAATCGATACGCTTCTTCTGCTTTTAAAACTCTCCCTGTGTAAACTAAATCTTTTGTTAAGCTTGGTCCGATCAAATTAACGAGCCTTTGTGCAAACTTATTATTTAAAGTAATCCCTAATTTTCCAACAGGAATCCCTAACCGTGACTTTTCTGAACCTATTCTTATATCGCATGCAAGTGCTAGTTCAAGACCAGCACCCATTGCTGGACCATTAATGACACCAATTGTTGGGATGGGCAAATTTTCAAATGTAGAAATTGCCTCTTCCATTAAAGTGAATGAGTTTTCTGCTTCCTCCAATGACATTTGATGAAATTCCGTAATATCCGATCCAGCTGTAAATTGCGATCCACCTCCTCTTAAGAGGACAACTTTATTTTTTGGATTATTTAATATTTCTCCTCCTACTTTTGACAAATACCTCCACATATTTGCAGTTAATGCATTTCTCTTTTGTGGTCTATGAATCGTAATAATAGCTAAACTCGCCGTTTCTTGGAGAGTAATTTTTGCTTGCTCTGCTTTCATTCTTTCAATATCAACTTTCATTCTATGGCTCCTCCTCAACAAATTTTTTCTCTCTATAACATTTATGCAAGGAATATGCCAAATTTTATCTTTATCCAATTATTGAATTTGATATTTTTTTAATTTTGCATAGAAGGCTTTTCGGCTCATCCCTAACTCTCGGATAGCTTCTGTTTTATTTTTACTATTTCTCATAACAAATGCTATATGTTCCTTTTCTGTTTTTTCTAAAATCGTAACCAGTTTATTTGTCATTTCGGAAGATACGAAAGAAGAATCTTCTTCCTTGTGGGAGATTTGTATAAAGGATAGTTTTTCAGAAAACATTGTGTCTGGGAGATCGCTAACTTGTAAAATTGGTTTAGTGCATACTGCCACCATTCTTTCTAATATATTTACAAGCTCCCGAACATTTCCTGGCCAGTCATATTGTTTCATCCGAGTAATCACATCTTCCTCTATTCTTACATGTTTACCATATTTCAAGCATAAATCTTTAAGAATATTATTCGCTAAAAATGGCAGGTCTTCTTTCCTCATTCGAAGAGGAGGAATATAAATCGGGACAACATTAATCCGATAAAATAAATCTTCTCTGAATTTTCCTTCCTTTATCAGTTCTAATAAATTTCGATGGGTTGCACAAATTATTCTTACATCGAGAGAATGAAGAGTAGTTCCACCAATTTTTTGAAACTTACGCTCTTGTATAACTCTTAATAGTTTTGTCTGTGCATTTAAAGATAGTTCCCCTATTTCATCCAGAAACAAAGTACCTTTATTTGCTATTTCAAATAGTCCTTTTTTCCCGCCCCTTTTGGATCCGGTAAAAGAGCCTTCCTCATACCCAAACATTTCACTTTCAAATAGTGAGTCTGGAATTGAAGCAATATTAATCGCAATATAGGGCTGATGATTTCTTCTGCTTGCTTCATGTAGTGAAGTAGCAAAGATTTCCTTTCCAACTCCACTTTCTCCATACAAAATAACGGTAGCTTCTGTATCGGCAACTTTTTTCGTTAATTGAACTGCTTTTATCATATCCAGTGATTTACTTTCTAATTTAAAAAAGTTTTTTCGATCCAATTGTTTTTGTAGATTCATTACGTCTTGTTTATATTCTGATAATTCATCTTGAACTTTCGTTAATTCAGAAATATCTTTCATGATTGTCACAGCACCAATCATTTCACCGTTTTCAATTAATGGAGTTATATTCGCACAAACATCCCTTTTAAGAGAATGAACATAACTACAATCATTAATTCTTGGTTTACCATCTTTTAATACTTCTAAAATTCTTGCTTTTACTTCAATATCTTTTAATCTTCTGCCGATAATTTTCTTAGCTGGAACACCAAATTGAGTGGAATATGCCTTATTTACATAGACAATTGTACTGTCCATTTTTATGACAATAACGGCATCATGTAGAGATTCTAATATAGATAACAGATGTTGCTCTAATATCATAAGATTCACTCCCTAAAGAACAAATGCGCAAGCGCCTTCGGAACAATCAAAGGTCAATTGTTCCTGCGATGAATATTCGCAGAAGCTTTCCCTTTCTGTTCACCCCCGACAAGCATAAGACGAGCCTCACGGAAAGGTGAGCTCTACCTTTCTGAGAGGATTGGCTTATGACCTCGAGGTCGACAAACACCGCAACGTCCTGTCGCATTGTCGACACTAGCACTTCCTGTACGTCGGGGGTAGGCGCTGGAGCTGAACGTAGAGTCACTTTTTACAAAGTTATCCACAATTAGTGAATTTGTAAGTTACTAAACAATGAAAAAGGTGTTCCCATCTTTATTGAAATCAACAAAAAAACGTTTAGTTCGCCAAAATAACGATAAATAAACAGAATTTTCAGCTATCCGCTGATTATATCATATCATGTTTCCACATTAAAAAACGCATGAATTAAACTGCACATCATGTTGTTAGACAATGCCCAACATTTTAGGTGCAGCTCATATCATGCGTTTTTCCCTTAAAGCTTTATTTATTTCTATATTGAACCTCACAGCGATAAATGCGATTTCCTTTTTGTGAGAATTTTTTCTCATATTCAGTCATAATATTTCCTTCGAATGGACTGTGATGGAGATCTAAGCTAACCTCTTTGAGCAATAGTCCATATTGTGAGAAACTCATAAGGGAATATTCAAATAATCCTTGATTATCGGTTTTGAAATGAATTTCCCCTTCATCAACAAGAATATTTTCATAAATTTTCAAGAAGCTTTCAAACGTAAGCCGTCTCTTAGCATGGCGTACCTTTGGCCATGGGTCTGAAAAATTCAAATAGACCCTATCCACTTCTCCTTTTTCAAAATACTTCTGTAAATCTGCAGCATTAACATTCATCAATTTTACATTCGTTAATTCCTCATCAATGATTTTTTCCAGTGCTGTAACGATGATGCTATTCTGAACTTCAATACCAATATAATTTATATTTGGATTAGCCTTCGCCATTCCTGTAATGAATCGACCTTTTCCCGTCCCAATTTCAATATGAAGCGGCTGAGTATTATCAAACACCTCTTGCCATTTTCCAATATGGCTCTCAGGTGTTTGAATCACATACTGTGGATAGTTCGCAAGCATTTCCTTTGCCCACGGTTTATGTCTTTGTCGCATAATGATTGACACTCCTAAAAAATTGTATTCGCTAAAAACCTTATCACGAGAAACCCATCTGTTGCAAGACGCTATGTATAAATAAAAAAAGGAATTCGCAACATAAGCATGAATTCCTTTTTTAAATATAGATAAAGAAAGGGTGTCCACTATGCCGATCAGTGAGAAGGATAAGCTAAATTTAATTAAAGATATATTAAACAACCATCAAATCGATCATTGCGGTTCCATTTCCGAATGTGAGCAATTAGGACGATTAGTAAACTCCTTAATCAATCAGTCTCATTTAGAGGAAACTTCAATTTCAACCTTAAATGAAATATATAATTACAGTCAAAATGGTGTTAATTCGCCCCAGCTAGATGAGCATATTGAAGCTCATCAGCAAGTGCTATCCCAGTGGATAACTAGGATCGATCAATTTTTCTAATTCTCATGTAGCTCCTCTAAAAATTGAAGCCACTTATTCATTTCTTGAAAACGATTTTTATTTTTATGCCATTGAATGGAGAGTAATGTTTGTGCCACTACATACCATTTCATTCGATGGCATAATTCATTTGAAAGCTTTCTCCCATACAGTCTAACCCAATCCTCCCATTCATCTCGGGGAATGTATAAATATAGTAGCGTACCGAGATCAATTGCTGGATCAGCAATCATTGCCCCATCCCAATCAATTAAATATAATTTATTATTTTCTGCTAAAAGCAAATTATTATGATTAAGATCGCAATGACAGACTGTTTTTTCATCACATTGAATCGCGTGGATTTCTTTTTTCAAATACTGGATTGAAATAGAAATGCTTTTACTTTGGATTAGCTCTCCATCTAATGTTTCCTCAATCGTGCGCAGGAGCATTTCTGGATAGAGTGGAGACTTTCCCAATCTTTTCAGCATGCCAAGTAACGGCTTCGAGCTATGAATTTTTCTCAGTAGCTTTGCCACTCGTTCATTTTTCATCTCTGCTTGTTTGAGCTCTCTACCTTTTAACCATTGCTGTGCTGTAATAACGTCGCCATTTTCAAGTCTTTTCGTCCAAACAAGCTTAGGGACAATTCCTTCTGCGGATAATACTGCAAGAAACGGAGATGAATTACGTTTAAGGAACAGCCTTTGTTCCTCATGCCGTGCAAAAAATGCTTCTCCAGTCGCACCGCCGGCGGGAGTAATTTCCCACTCTTGTCCAAATAAATGTTCCAAAATGTTCACCTGCAATTTACTAACTTCGGCTTTACTATTTCTGTATCCATGTAATAGGTTTCAATAAAAAGAAAAAAAGCTATTGAAGCAATTCCCCACAATAGCCATCTTAGTAAATTTTATCTCTAACAAGCTTTTTTCGTCAAGCCTATTTATTGATGTTAGAAAAAACAAAATAACATCGAGGGGAAAAGATGGTAAGACTCACTTATGGTCGCTTGCAGATATATAAAGATAAATGAGCAACTAAAAACCAATTAAACACTCACTTTTCCATCATGCTAGCTAACAAATACATAAGAACTAATCGGCTTCAGCATGAACCTATTTTCACAAATACCTCTTCCTTCAATTCCAGCATCCTGATGATCGGCAATTAATTCCCAAGTACCCTTTGGTAACTCGATAGTTTGCTGAATTTCTGTAGGATTAAAAACAATCACAATATGATTCCACCTCCCATATTCCCGAACATTGTTTAGAACAAAACCAATAACTGGTTTCCCAAATAGGAGAAATTTCATATGTTTTCGAATCTGGGCTGTTGAATGAAATCTCAAGGCCCGATGCGCCTTTCTAATCGCAATCATTCCTTTAATATATTCTACATTCTCAGAAAATTGTATTTTCCGCTGCCAGTCTAATCGATTAATTTCATCAGGAGAGCAGTAACTATTACCGACTCCCTTCTTCGTTCTAAAAAACTCCTGCCCGCTATGTAGAAATGGAATTCCTTGGGCAAGGAGTACCATAACAGTCGCTAACCGATGATAGCGCTGCATTTTTTCACTGGGAATAGGCGGAGATAACATTGACAGTTTATCCCATAACGTGTGATTATCATGTGATTCAACATAATTGACTGATTGACTTGGCGAGCAGAACATTGCTTTCTCCTTCATTTCCATCCCAATACTACCTGCAAGAACTTGCTTCGCTGCTTCAACATAATAGTCATTTCCCAGTGCATAACCTTTGTCGTAAAGATTAAATGTACTACCTTTAATCGTATCTCTAAACCAATTATTAAAGTGACTGATTTTTGGAAGAAGCCTTTGATTACGGATATTTGCTTTTTGATTAATCGGAATCGGTGTATTCAAATCCCAGCCTTCACCGATTATGAGAACGGTTGAATCAATAGAATCCACTTTTTCACGAACTTCATTCATTGTGTGAATATCAAGAATTCCCATTAAATCAAATCGAAATCCATCAATCTTATATTCTTTTAGCCAAAATTCAACTGAATCGATAATAAATTTTCGTACCATTAACCGTTCAGAGGCAAAATCATTACCAACCCCTGTACCATTTGACGGCATACCATATTCATCGAAACGAAAGTAATAGCCTGGGACTATTTTTTCAAAGGAGGATTGCTCGCGAATATAAACATGATTATAAACAACATCAAGCACGACCCTTAGCCCTGCTAAATGAATTGCTTGAATCATTGCTTTCAGTTCATTAATTTTTCCATAGGGGTCAGTTGGGTTCGTAGAATAGCTCCCTTCTGGAGCATTGAAATAGAGTGGATTATAGCCCCAATTATAGTTTTGCTGAGGATTCTCTTCGTCAATTCCATAAAAATCATGAATGGGTAAAAATTCAATATGAGTAATTCCGAGATCTTTCACATAAGATAAACCTGTTAAGGTTCCATCGGTTCCAACCGTATTTAGTTCTCCTGCGCCAAGATAAGTTCCTTTTCTTGTAATACCACTATCAGGGTGAATCGTAAAATCACGAATATGAGTTTCATAGATGATGGCATCTGTTGGATAATCAAAAGGAGGGAGTGTAGGTTTGATCCTTTTCGTTTTGTTTAAATCGACGATAATGCCGTATTTCCCATTTGTACTCGTTGAAACAGCATATGGATCAACAGCTTCTCTCCATTCCAAATTTACGCAAACTACAAACGAATAGAGGAAGTTTTCTATATCTTTAGCCACAGTTAATTGCCAAACTCCCTGTTCCTTCCTTTCCATTTGATAGATTTCCGTCTTTTCGATTTCAGCATTGATTAGCTTTAATTGAACCTTTGTTGCAGTTGGAGCCCAAAGTCTAAAAATGGTATTTATTTTATTATATGTGGCTCCTAGAATACCGTCGTAATAAAAGGCTTCATCAAATGCTTCTGTTCGAATGACTGATCCAATTTGTAAATCCGTTTCCCCATTGTATTCATCAAATATCCAAAATTGATTTCCAATTATCGACTCATTATAAGTTCGGCAAATATATTTCACCGCATCCTGAAGAAGAATGCGCTCCAGTATATGAAGTGGGCTAGTATGATGATGATCTCGGATCGAAAAAGCATTGGAATTTCCTTCGTGATATGTAAAAGGAAGAATAATCGTAATTATCTTCATTTCATCTAAATAAGCATAAAAATCACGTTCTCTCACCATTTACTACCCCACTTTCTCTTTGTCATTGTTCATGTCATTTAATAGTAATGGGAGTGTTTTCACACATGTACTAATTTTTAATGGTGCGAAGCCAAGATCTTCACCGTCCGCATGTGCATATAAAGCATCGGAAGAACTAATTTTTATCTTCCTTCCTGTAAACATATCAACCTCTTTAAAGGAAACATGCCCTCCCCAAAAAACAGTAATAAA
>JAEWDX010000356.1 GCA_023389895.1 Bacillota bacterium | reverse complement strand
AGTTCTTACAGAGGATAGTAAAGAGCGGCTATTCAAAAAATATAAATTAAGAAAGCAACAGCTGGAGAAAGAATGTGATCAACTTCGATTTGAAATGAAGAAGCTTGAAAAAGTAAGAAACTTTCAGCCTGCGAGTTTAAAAAATCATTTCGAGAAGGAAATTAATATTCGAAAGGAAAAAACGAAGCTGTTAGACTTTCAAATTGAACAATTACATATACTACCGTTGGGTAGTGAACTACTAGAAAAAGAAGTTCAGGCGATTATTGAGATTGAAGAAGGAGATTGCTGGGAAGATATCCAGAATGGTAAAACAATCATCATTAAAGATGGGGTTGTTGAAGAAATACGCTAGAGGAGAATGTAGATGGAAAAATGGTTCAATGTCGGAAAACTTGTCAATACTCATGGCATTAAGGGTGAAGCGAGAATCGTTTCAAAAACGGACTTTGCTGAGGAGCGCTATAAACCGGGAAATAAGCTATATTTATTTATGCCAGCTAACAATACGCCAATTGAATTAACGGTAAAAACACATCGGACACATAAATCCTTTGATTTAGTCAGTTTTGAAGGATATGAAAATATCAATGACATCGAAAAAATGAAGGGGGGAATCTTAAAAATCCAAGAAAGCCAATTAGTTGAGCTTGAGGAAGATGAATTTTATTATCATGAAATTATTGGCTGTACAGTGTATAATCTTGCTGGAGATGAAATTGGGAAGGTTCGTGAAATTCTTACCCCAGGTGCGAACGATGTTTGGGTTATTAAAGGAAGAGATAACAAGGACATTCTCATCCCTTATATTGAAGATGTCGTGAAAAAGGTTGATATAATTGAAAAGACAATCATAATTGACCCAATCGAAGGGCTTTTATCATGATGAAAATAGATGTTCTCACGCTTTTTCCTGATATGTTTGTAAATATTTTCAATCAATCAATCTTAAAAAAAGCTGCTGAAAACAAGGCTGTCCAATATAATGTTGTTAACTTTAGGGATTATGCTGACAACAAGCATAATACGGTCGATGATTATCCATACGGTGGTGGAGCAGGTATGGTGTTAAAGCCTCAGCCTATTTTTGACGTAGTCGATGATTTACTAACAAAAGGTGATGCCAAATCTAAAGTTATATTGCTTTGTCCGCAAGGGGAGAAATATACACAAAAGAAGGCAGAGGAGCTATCAGAGCTTGAGCATCTAATTTTTATTTGCGGTCATTATGAAGGATATGACGAAAGAATTCGGGAGCATATTGTGACAGATGAAATTTCAATTGGAGATTTTGTCTTAACAGGTGGAGAATTGGGGGCAATGGTTGTCATCGACAGTGTTGTTCGTCTGCTGCCAGATGTACTTGGAAATGAACAATCACACCAGCTTGATTCCTTCAGCACTGGTTTCCTTGAACATCCACATTACACCCGTCCTGCTGATTTTCGTGGGCTAAAGGTGCCAGATATTCTTCTCTCCGGAAATCATCGTTTAATTGAAGAATGGCGAGCAAAAGAATCATTAAGAAGGACATTTTTGCGCCGTCCTGATTTACTAGAAAAAACCGATTTAACCGAAGAACAAAAAAAATGGTTGTTAGAAATAAAAAAAGAACAGAAATAGCATTGAACTTGCTACCTAGCTATGATAAAATATTTTTTGTGACTTAGGCTAAATTTTAGCTATTGTCTTATAAAGATGTTCCGCTGCAATGGAGTTTAGTGTGCAAGAGCATCTGTTGGAAGGAGTTGAAAACGATGCATAAATTAATCGAAGAAATCACAAAAGAACAACTTCGCGCTGATGTTCCTGCTTTCCGTCCTGGTGATACTGTACGTGTACACGTTAGTATTGTTGAGGGTACACGTGAGCGTATTCAGGTGTATGAAGGTGTTGTGATTAAGCGTCGTGGTGGTGGAATCAGCGAAACTTTTACAGTTCGTAAAATTTCTTACGGTGTAGGTGTTGAGCGTACATTCCCTGTACACACACCAAAGATTGCGAAGCTTGAAGTTATTCGCCGTGGTAAAGTTCGCCGTGCGAAACTTTATTACTTACGTGAATTACGTGGTAAAAAAGCTCGTATTAAAGAAATTCGTTAATATGAAAAGTGAAAGGAGCTTGGTTTATCAAGCTCCTTTTTCATAGCTTTTTCGCAATTTTTAATGGACAATTCGTCGTTCCTAACTTAAAATAAACTCTTATTAACCTTGCTCTAATAATATTATCTATTTGTTAAATAATTTATGAAGTAAATCCTTTATTTTACAAAGGATATAAGTAAAAAAGAATTGCGTATAAATTTTCAAGAGTTAAAAATGGGATAAAAATCTGTCCCATATTCCTAAAGTGGATTGGTGGGAAATGAAATGGAGAAAGAGAAAAAGAAGAAAAACGAGCTTTGGGAATGGTCAAAAGCTCTGATTATTGCAGTTCTCCTTGCGGTTGTCATTCGCTATTTTTTATTTGCTCCCATTGTTGTTGACGGCCTGTCGATGATGCCGACATTACATGATCAAGATCGAATGATCGTCAATAAATTTAGTTATAAAGTTGGAAAGCCGAAACGCTTTGATATTATCGTTTTTCATGCACCGGAAAACAAAGACTACATAAAGAGAGTAATCGGACTTCCTGGAGATCGGATCGAATATAAGGATGATACATTATATGTGAATGGAAAGGCATATGAGGAGCCATATCTTGATGAATATAAAAAACAAGTAATTGATGGTCCATTAACAGAACCATTCACATTAGAAGAAAAAATTGGTCAAGAAACCGTTCCTGAAGGTCATTTATTCGTTATGGGTGATAACCGAAGATTCAGTAAAGACAGCCGTCATATCGGAACCGTTCCAATGGAAAAGGTCCTTGGCAATACAGGAATCATCTATTGGCCAATTGAAGATATGCGTATAGTAAAATAAAAAGCTAGACAATTGAGGTGGTAGCATTGACAATTCAATGGTTTCCTGGTCATATGGCAAAAGCCAGAAGGCAGGTAACAGAAAAACTAAAACTTGTAGATATCATCTTTGAGCTTGTCGATGCAAGAATTCCTTATTCTTCACGAAATCCGATGATTGATGAAATTATTCAGCATAAACCGCGACTCGTATTATTAAACAAAGCCGACATGGCAGATAAAGAAACAACGAAACAGTGGATTAAATTTTTTAATGAGCAGGGAATAAAGGCATTGGCGATTAATTCCCAGGCTGGTTTAGGGATGAAGGAGATCACAAGCGCAGCGCAGGAAATTTTACAGGAGAAATTTGCTCGTCTAAAAGCAAAGGGTGTAAGGCCAAGAGCCATTCGAGCAATGATTGTCGGAATTCCGAATGCTGGAAAATCGACATTAATCAATCGACTTGCAAAAAAAAATATTGCCAAAACGGGTAATACTCCTGGTGTAACGAAAGCGCAGCAATGGATAAAGGTTGGAAAGGAATTAGAGCTTCTTGATACGCCGGGTATTTTATGGCCGAAATTCGAAGATCAAGAGGTTGGTCTTAAGCTTGCTCTGACAGGCGCTATTAAAGATACGATTTTAAATTTGCAAGATATTGCCATTTATGCAATTCGATTTCTTGAAAAAGAATATCCAGCGCGCTTAAAGGAACGTTATAAGCTTGATGATATCTCTGAGGATATTGTAGAAATACTGGATGAAATTGGCGAGTTTCGTGGTTGTTATATGAGTGGAAAAGCAATTGATTATGATAAAGTAACAGAGTTAATTATAAGAGAGTTTCGGACAGAGAAATTTGGCGCGATTACATTAGAGCGTCCAAATGAATGGATGAATCCAGATGAAATCAAAAAATAATGATCACAATTCAATTTTAACGACCTTCTTAAACTTAACTAGAAGGTCTTTATTTTTTTATAAAAAAGTCGATATAGATCGTAAAGAAAACGAAGGAGCATCTCATGGTACAACTGAAAATAGCTGAAATTAAAGCAAAGCTTATCGTTGAAGAGGATCAAGATAGTCCATTTATTAAATCCTTGAGAGAGGATGAACGAAAAGGAGTTCAGCAGCTGCTGAATAAATGGGATAAACAGCAGGAGGAAGAAAGAAAAATCTATGAAAAGCATGTGCGAATGTCTTTTTTTGAAAAAAAATATCGAGCATGTGGTTTTGAGTATATTGCTGGAATAGATGAAGCTGGAAGAGGACCACTTGCAGGACCAGTTGTTGCCGCAGCTGTTATTTTGCCGGCCGATTTCTATTTACCAGGCCTTGATGATTCTAAAAAACTTTCAGAACAAAAAAGAAATGAGTTTTTCGACGTTATAAGCCGAGAGGCAATCGCCATTAGTTCAAGTATAATTAGTGTGGAAGAAATCGATCGGATTAACATTTTTGAAGCAACAAAAAAAGCGATGCTTCATAGTGTTGCCCAGTTAAAGCCTCAGCCTGACTTTTTACTTATTGATGCAGTGAAGCTCGACACCCCTTTTTCACAGGAGGCGATAACGAAAGGGGATGCAAAAAGTATCACGATTGCCGCAGCCTCAATTATTGCAAAAGTAACTCGTGATCGAATAATGAAGGAAATCGCAGTAGATTATCCAGTTTACGGATTTTCACAAAATATGGGCTATGGAACGAAAGCACATCTTATGGCGATTGAAAGCCATGGAATAACGCCACATCATCGCAAAAGCTTTGCCCCAATAAAAAATTATTTTTCAGAGTGAAAAAAGAGGAAAGTAGGTACATATATGCGACCAGTTGGAATGATGCAATCGCTTTTAAAACAAGAGAATCCACTTGAAAATCGAATGTCTGCTTTTCGACCTGGCCAAATAATAAATGGGAAAATAATAAAGCTCTATCCAAATCAGTTAGCCGAAGTACAGGTGGGAGCAGGAAAGCTTATTGCCTCTTTAGAAACAGCCTTATCAGCCAATGAGCGCTATTGGTTTCAAGTTCAAGCGGGGGAAGGTCAAGTACATCTTAAAGTGCTGGAAACACCAGCTAACAATGGGAAATCTTCAGCTGTTGATGCCCTGCTACAACAGCTTAATTTACCAGCGACAAAAGACAATGTCTCACTTCTGCAATTATTTCTTAAAGAACAATATCCTTTAACGAAAGAAACGCTAACAGCCACAGCTAATTTATTAAAGATGAGTGATTCATTACAAGATGGGCTTGAAACGATAAAGCTGATGCTTTCTAAGCAATTACCATTTACAAAAGATATTTTTCTTTCATTATCATCTATGCTAAAAAATGAGCCGCTTTCAGCACAGCTTACTCATTTACAATCATTATTGCAACGTTTGCCACAAACAGATAATCAGGAAAAATTAACTTCGTTATTAAATGAGATCAATATGACAGAAAAAGATCGAGTTAGTGGAATGGTATTAACGAAGCTTATTAATGAATGGCTTACAAATAGTGAAAAATCGGCTGCTTCCTTCAAACTCTTGCAAAATTTAGGCTTCATTCCAAAAACAATTACTAGTGAGCAGATGGTTAATGAAACTCTAGCAAAATGGCTTAATAATGAGTCATCTGCTAGCACAGTGAAAACGCTAGAAAGTCAGCAGCCATTATTGGAGACAATAAAGACGAATCGTTCCAGCGATTTTGAGGTTTTCACGGCTTTATTTAACAATCGTACGGAACAAGGATTAAGACAATTAACGTCAATCATTCAAATGACCGATGCTAGTCAGCTTAAGATGCTTTCAAGGGAAGAGCATGATTTATTATTGAAAGTCAGCAATGAGGTTCAAATCGACCGAGTGCAGTGGGACAATTCTCATGCAGTAAAAGAGCATTTGAAGGAATTAATTAAAGCATTAGGGCTAAACTACGAGCATGAACTAATGAATTTTGTGAAACAACAGGAAGGAGAAGGAGGAAAGAATTTAAATACGCTAAAACCACTCTTAATGCAGCTATTAAGAGAGGATGTTCCTAACAATGTAAAAGATGTCGCTGAGAAGCTATTATTCAAAATTACAGGCTTTCAGGTTCTCTCGCAGGAGGTTGGACCGATGCAGCAATATGTATTTCAAATTCCCTTATCTTTTTGGGATAAAAAAACAGATTTGATGATGCAATGGAGCGGAAGAAAAACAGCGGATGGGAAGATTGATTCTAACTACTGCCGTGTCCTCTTTTATTTAGATTTAGATTTTTTAGAAGAAACGATTATCGATTTACAAGTTCAAAACCGCATCATGAATATTACAATTATAAATGAAAACAAGGATATAAAACAGCTGGCGGATCCATTTATTACAAAATTAAAGGAAGGACTAGCTGCACTCCATTTTCAGCTCTCTTCTGTTGCATTTGAAAAACCGGCTGACCAAAAACAAAAAGATGAACGTAACGATGTTTTCGCAACAGTTATCGCACCAAATAAAGTGAGTGGGGTAGATTTTCGCATATGAAAAAAAAGGAAAGGGAAGCGCGCAAAGAGGCTGTAGCTCTATCATATCATCAAGCAAAGCAAGATACACCTCAAATTATCGCCAAGGGAAAAGGGTTAATCGCTGAAGAAATTCTTGAACGAGCTACTGAAAATAATATCCCTATTCATGAGGATGGGTCTTTAGTTGAGCTGCTAGGAAAGCTGAATATAAATGAACAAATTCCAGAGGACCTGTATCAAGCTGTAGCCGAAGTATTTGCTTTTATTTACAAAACGGATCAAGCAGCAAGCAGAAAAAAATAATATTTCGATAATAATGGTGGACAACGTTCAAGTCATTTAATAAAATGGAAGCGCAAGCAATTTAAGAGTTTGATAGGAGGATGGATATGAATATTCATGAGTATCAAGGGAAAGAAGTCCTCAGAAAATATGGGGTAGCAGTACCGAATGGAAAGGTTGCTTTTACAGTTGATGAAGCGGTTGAAGCAGCAAAGCAATTAGGTACTGAAGTTTGTGTTGTGAAAGCTCAAATCCATGCAGGGGGGCGTGGAAAAGCTGGTGGCGTAAAAGTTGCTAAAAATTTAGAGGAAGTACGTACATATGCGACTGAAATTCTTGGCAAAACGCTTATTACGCATCAGACAGGGCCAGGGGGGAAGGAAGTTAAGCGTCTTTTGATTGAAGAAGGTTGCGATATAAAGAAAGAATACTATGTAGGTTTAGTATTGGATCGTGCAACTTCTCGTGTTGTTTTAATGGCATCTGAAGAAGGCGGAACAGAAATTGAAGAAGTCGCTGCAGCTACGCCTGAAAAAATCTTTAAGGAAGAAATTGATCCGGTTGTTGGCTTAACTGCATTTCAGGCTCGCCGCATTGCTTTTAATATTAACATTCCAGCAGAGCTTGTTGGACAAGCTGTAAAATTCATGATGGGTCTGTATAAAGCTTATATTGAAAAGGATTGCTCGATTGCCGAAATCAATCCACTTGTTATAACTGGTGACGGAAAAGTCATGGCATTAGATGCAAAATTGAATTTCGATTCAAATGCACTTTATCGTCAAAAAGATATTTTAGAATATCGTGATCTAGAAGAAGAGGATCCGAAAGAAATTGAAGCATCTAAATATGATTTAAGCTATGTTGCTTTAGATGGAAACATTGGCTGCATGGTTAATGGCGCAGGCTTAGCAATGTCTACAATGGATATTATTAAGCATTATGGTGGAGATCCCGCTAACTTCCTTGATGTTGGGGGCAGCGCAACAGCAGAAAAGGTAACAGAAGCCTTCAAAATCATCCTTTCTGACAAAAATGTTAAAGGGATTTTTGTTAATATTTTTGGTGGAATAATGAAATGTGATGTCATTGCGACAGGGGTAGTAGAAGCAGCGAAGCAAGTAGGCCTAAGCGTACCTTTAGTTGTTCGTTTAGAAGGTACAAATGTTGAGTTAGGAAAGAAAATTCTTGCTGAATCGGATGTTGCTATTATTGCAGCTGATTCTATGGCTGACGGTGCGCAAAAAATCGTTTCATTAGTTGGCTAAATAAGCGTAATAGGGGATAAGAAAGGAGAATTAAGGTGAGCGTATTTATTAATAAAGATACGAAAGTAATCGTTCAAGGGATTACAGGTTCTACAGCCCTTTTTCATACGAAACAAATGCTTGAATATGGTACAAAAATCGTTGGTGGTGTAACACCAGGAAAAGGTGGAACTGAAGTTGAAGGGGTACCTGTATTCAATACAGTAGATGCCGCAGTTAAAGCGACAGGAGCTACTGCATCTGTTATCTATGTACCTGCACCATTTGCCGCAGATGCTATTTTAGAGGCGGTTGATGCGGAGCTTGAGTTAGCCATCTGTATTACAGAGCATATCCCTGTGCTTGATATGGTGAAAGTAAAACGCTATATGGAAGGCAAGAAGACTCGCCTTGTCGGTCCAAACTGCCCTGGTGTGATCACAGCAGATGAATGTAAAATTGGTATTATGCCAGGATATATCCATAGAAAAGGTCATGTTGGTGTCGTTTCTCGCTCAGGTACATTAACATATGAAGCGGTTCATCAATTAACACAGTCTGGGCTTGGTCAAACAACTGCAGTTGGGATCGGTGGAGATCCAGTGAATGGAACAAACTTCATCGACGTATTACAGGCTTTTAATGAAGATCCTGAAACATATGCAGTTATTATGATTGGAGAAATCGGTGGTACGGCTGAAGAAGAGGCAGCAGAATGGGTTAAAGCAAATATGACAAAGCCTGTTGTTGGCTTTATTGGTGGACGTACAGCGCCTCCAGGAAAGCGAATGGGACATGCTGGTGCAATCATCTCTGGTGGTAAAGGAACAGCTGATGAAAAAATTCGCATCATGAATGAGTGTGGTATTGAAGTTGCAGAGACACCATCTGTTATGGGAGATACTTTAATTAAAGTTCTTAAAGAAAAAGGACTTTACGAAAAATGTAAAACACATTAAGATAAGATTTTTCTGAAAAGTAGGTCTAAAGTCCCCTCGTAAATGGGGGGACTATTTTAGCTTTCTTCTAATCCAAGAATAAAACGCTTACTGTAGTGAAACAGATAAATAAATTTAAGGAGGCTTCTAAATGGACGATTTCACATTAAGACTTGCCCATTTGCAGCATTGCAGAGGAGTCGGCTGGAAAACAATACTAACTATTTTAAAGGCTGACCCAGAATTAAAAAATCTTTATCAAGATTCCCTACGAGACATACTCTTCAAAGAAAACTTCACTTCACCCTTCATATTTATTGACCTTCACTCAAATCTTATTCATAATCAAATTCAGCGATATGAGCAAAATGATATTCGGATCATTACGATTTTTGATGATGATTATCCTGTGTTATTGAAGGAAACGTACCAGCCTCCTTGGCTTTTATATGCTAAAGGCGATATTTCATTATTAAATAATGGCATTAAACTAGCAGTTGTCGGTTCTAGGCAACATACTGAATATGGTGAGAATGCAATTAATAGCTTGTTTCCAAAGATAATCGATAAGAATATTATTATTGTAAGTGGATTAGCGAAAGGAATTGACGCAATAGCCCACAAAACAGCTATCCGTCTAAGGGGAAAGACGATTGGTGTTATCGCGGGTGGACTCGATCATATTTATCCAGAATCAAGTAAACGCATCGCAGATGAAATGATGAAGAAACATTTAATTATTTCGGAGTCGTCGCCAAGCACAAAGCCGGAAAGATGGCATTTTCCAATGAGGAATAGAGTGATTAGTGGTATTAGCAAAGGCACCTTTATCGTTCAGGCAAAAAGAAAAAGCGGCTCGCTCATTACGGCTAATTATGCTGTTCAAGAAGGTAGAGAAGTATTTGCTTTACCAGGTAGCGTTTTTAGTGAATATTCGATTGGGACAAACGAGTTAATTCAACAAGGTGCAAAGCTAATAAACAGTCCAGAGGATATTTTAGAAGAGTTAATATATTGATTTCATATGTATTTTTTTTGAAAAAATGCTGTATAATTCTAAAAATGAAGAGCAATTTTTTATGAAAATATACAAAAAGGCTTGAAATCCCTTTCATTTTGTTATACATTTTGCAACAGATGTTCGAAAATAAGAACATTATAAAATCCCTCTTAAGGAGGCCTATTGATGTCAGAGTTTTTAGTAATCGTTGAGTCTCCGGCAAAGGCAAAAACGATTGAGCGTTATCTAGGCAAAAAATATAAAGTAAAAGCGTCCATGGGACATGTGATCGATTTGCCTAAAAGTCAAATGGGTGTTGATATAGAAAATCAATATGAACCAAAATATATTACAATCCGTGGTAAAGGTCCTGTGCTCAAGGATTTAAAAACGGCTGCTAAAAAGGCAAAGAAAATTTATCTAGCTGCTGACCCGGATCGTGAAGGAGAGGCAATCGCTTGGCATTTAGCTCAAAGCTTAAATTTAGATGTTACATCAGATTGCCGCGTCGTTTTTAATGAGATAACGAAGGAAGCAATTAAAGAATCGTTTAAACACCCTCGACCAATAAATATGGACCTTGTTGATGCCCAACAAGCAAGAAGAGTACTCGATCGACTTGTCGGTTATAATATTAGCCCGTTATTATGGAAAAAAGTGAAAAAAGGGTTAAGTGCGGGAAGAGTCCAATCAGTAGCTGTCCGTTTAATTATCGATCGTGAAAAGGAAATAAAGGCATTTATTCCTGAAGAATATTGGTCAATTGATGGAGATTTTCTCAAAGGAAAAGATACTTTTCAAGCAACCTTCTATGGAATAGGTCATGAGAAGCAAGAATTAAAGTCTAAAGCTGATGTAGATAATGTGCTTAAGAAAATGACAGATAGTAAATTTATCGTTTCTTCCGTTGTGAAGAAAGAGCGTAGACGGAATCCAGCTGCACCATTTACAACATCATCTTTACAGCAAGAGGCAGCTAGAAAGTTAAATTTCCGGGCAAAAAAGACGATGATGCTTGCCCAGCAGCTTTACGAAGGGATTGATCTTGGTAAAGAAGGAACAGTTGGTTTAATTACTTATATGAGAACCGACTCTACGCGTGTTTCGGAAACTGCTCAAAATGAATCTAAGCAATATATAGAACAAGCATATGGCAAAGAATTTTTGTCAACTGAGAAGAAAAAAGAAAAGAAAAAATCGAATACACAAGATGCTCATGAGGCAATTCGTCCAACGAGTGTTTCAAAAGAGCCATCTAGTCTAAAGGATTTTTTATCCCGTGACCAGCTCCGTTTATATCGATTAATTTGGGAGCGATTTATTGCGAGCCAAATGGCTTCTGCTTTGATGGATACGATGAGCGTTGACTTAAAAAATGCCGATGTTATTTTTAGAGCGACTGGTTCTAAAGTGAAGTTTCCTGGATTTATGAAGGTTTATGTAGAAGGAACAGATGATCAAGCAGAGGAAAAGGAAAGAATTCTTCCTGATCTGAAGGAAGGAGACACTGTTCTAAAAAAAGATATCGAACCGAAGCAACATTTTACTCAACCACCGCCGAGATATACAGAGGCTCGTCTCGTAAAAACTCTGGAGGAGCTCGGAATCGGCAGACCATCTACATTTGCCCCAACATTAGACACGATTCAGAAACGGGGCTATGTCGCTTTAGATAATAAACGCTTTATTCCGGCAGAGCTTGGTGAAATTGTATCAGAGCTTATCCTCGAATTCTTTCCAGAGATTTTAGATGTAGAATTTACCGCTAAAATGGAAAAGGATTTGGATTATATTGAAGAAGGTAAAGTAAACTGGGTACAAATTATTGATGACTTCTATGTAGATTTTGAAAAGCATTTAAAAATTGCTGAAAAAGAAATGCAGGAAGTGGAGATTAAAGATGAACCAGCGGGTGAGGATTGTGAACTATGTGGAAATCCGATGGTGTTTAAAATGGGACGCTATGGTAAATTTATGGCGTGTAGCAATTTTCCGGATTGCCGCAATACAAAACCAATCGTTAAAGATATTGGCGTTGCATGCCCTAAATGTAAAGAAGGCTTAATCATTGAAAGAAAAAGTAAGAAACGAAGAATTTTTTACGGATGCAACCGTTTCCCAGAATGTGATTTTATTTCCTGGGATAAGCCACTTCCACGTAGCTGTCCAAAATGTGACCATCTCCTTGTCGAGAAGAAGCTTAAAAAGGGCGTACAGGTGCAATGCGTAGAATGTGATTATAAGGAAGAAGCGCAGGGCTGAGTAAAAAGGGTGAGCAAATTGCTCACTCTTTTTCTCTTAAATCTTGCGTAATTAACAATGCTATTGGATAATAAATCGAAGTAAGGTAATCATGTAGTTAGGGAAAATCGCCACTTTTTCAATATTGAATGGATTTTTTAGATTTTTTGGAGGTAACAAAATGAAAGATACAGCAGTTAATGTCATTGGTGCAGGTCTTGCGGGCAGTGAGGCAGTTTGGCAAATAGCCAATCGTGGCATCCATGTAAACCTATATGAAATGCGTCCAGTTAAACAAACACCCGCCCATCATACAGACAAATTTGCAGAATTAGTTTGCAGCAATTCTCTCCGTGCGAATACGCTGACAAATGCAGTCGGAGTGCTGAAGGAAGAGATGAGGACACTGAACTCACTTATCATTGCTTCTGCTGATGCTTCTGCTGTTCCAGCGGGTGGTGCATTGGCTGTTGACCGTCATGAGTTTTCAGCACGTGTAACAGAAAAATTAAACACCCACCCTAATGTGACGATTATGAATGAAGAAGTAACCGATATCCCCGAAGGTGTGACAATTATTGCAACTGGTCCACTTACGAGTGAGTTGCTTTCTGCAAAATTAAAAGAATTATCTGGAGAAGATTATTTCTATTTTTACGATGCGGCTGCACCGATAATCGAAAAAGATTCGATTAATATGGATAAAGTTTATTTGAAATCTCGTTATGATAAAGGAGAAGCGGCTTATTTAAATTGTCCGATGTCAGAAGAAGAGTTTGAAAGATTTTACGAAGCTTTAATAGCTGCTGAAACAGTCCCATTAAAAGAATTTGAAAAGGAAATTTTCTTTGAGGGCTGCATGCCGATTGAAGTGATGGCTACACGAGGAAAGAAAACAATGCTTTTCGGACCGCTGAAACCTGTTGGTCTTGAAGATCCGAAAACAGGGAAGAGACCATTTGCTGTTGTGCAACTTCGTCAAGATGATGCCGCAGGAACACTATACAATATTGTTGGCTTTCAAACACATTTAAAATGGGGACCGCAGAAAGAAGTCATTCAATTAATCCCTGGGTTAGAAAATGCAGAAATTGTTCGCTATGGAGTTATGCATCGCAACACATTTATGAACTCACCAAAAGTGTTACAGGATACATACCAATTTAAGAATCGGGACAATTTATTCTTTGCGGGACAAATGACAGGTGTTGAAGGGTATGTTGAATCGGCAGCAAGCGGTTTAATCGCAGGGATTAATGCAGCACGCATGCTGAAGGGTGAAGAATTGCTTGCATTCCCAGCTGAAACCGTGATCGGCAGCATGGTTCATTACATAACATCAGCAAATGAAAAAAACTTTCAGCCAATGAATGCAAACTTTGGTCTATTGCCAGATCTTCCTGTTAAAATAAAAGGGAAAAAGGAAAGAAATGAGGAACATGCAAAAAGGGCATTAAACACAATTCAGAACTTTGTGAAAAATAAGGGGATTTAATTGCAAGGGCTTCTAAAATATGATACTATTTAGAAGCCTTTATGAGGTGATTTTGATGAATGAAAATATGAACAATTCGTTAAAAATGTTTATTGAATATTTACAAATTGAAAAAAATTGTTCACAATATACTATTGATCATTATCACTATGATATTGTTGAATTCGCTGCCTTCATGGCTGAACAAGTAATCATGAATTGGGATGAAGTTAAGTATTTAGACGTCCGTATCTACTTAACGAAGCTTTTCGAAAGAAAATTGGCGCGAAAGTCTGTCGCAAGAAAAATCTCTTGTTTACGCAGTTTCTTTAAATTTCTAGTTAGAGAAAAAATTGTTTCTGAAAACCCATTTCTTCTTGCTTCAATTCCAAAAGCTGAGAAAAAGCTGCCGGAATTTTTTTATGAGGAAGAACTTGCTCAATTATTTATCGCATGTGAAGCGGAAACTCCGTTAGGACAAAGGAATAAAGCATTATTGGAACTGCTTTACGCAACTGGAATTCGTGTAAGTGAATGCTGTCAAATTCGGTTAACAGATATAGATATGACCCTAGCCACCGTATTGGTTAAAGGAAAGGGCAATAAGGAAAGATATCTTCCGTTTGGAAGCTATGCATTTGATGCTTTGCAGGACTATATTCAAAATGGTCGAAAAAAACTGCTAACTGAAAAAAATTCGAATAACCATTTATTTCTTAATAATCGTGGTGGACCTTTAACAGCAAGGGGAGTTCGGCTTATCTTAAATAAATTGATTGAACAATCTGCGCTAATGGGGAAAATTCATCCTCACAAGCTTCGTCACACTTTCGCTACCCATTTATTAGCAAACGGAGCAGATATGAGGACAGTACAAGAGTTGTTAGGGCACACTTTTTTGTCATCAACACAAATATATACGCATGTTACAAATGAATATTTAAGAAAAACGTATATGAACTATCATCCACGTGCATAAATTGAAACAATTTTTCATTAATAGTAATAACTTATAATATTAGGTCGATAAATAACATAGGACTAGGAGGTTTCTTAGAATGTCCCAATTCCATGCAACAACAATATTTGCGGTACAACATAATGGGAAGTGTGCTATGGCAGGTGATGGGCAAGTTACCTTTGGCAATGCAGTCGTCATGAAACATACTGCAAAAAAGGTAAGGAAACTGTTCAATGGCAAGGTAATAGCTGGATTTGCTGGTTCAGTAGCTGATGCATTTACCCTATTTGAAATGTTTGAAGGGAAGCTTGAAGAGTTTAATGGGAATTTGCCGAGAGCGGCTGTTGAGCTTGCGAAGCTATGGAGAAGTGATAAAGTGTTGCGCAAACTAGAAGCGATGCTTATTGTGATGAATGAGGAAAATATTTTGCTTATATCAGGAACAGGTGAGGTTATCGAACCAGATGATGGCGTTTTAGCAATTGGTTCGGGTGGTAACTATGCTTTAGCCGCTGGTAGATCGTTAAAGAGGTATGCTGGTGAACATTTAACGGCAAAAGAAATCGCGCAAGCCTCTTTAGAAATGGCTGCTGAAATATGTGTTTATACAAATAACAATATTATTGTAGAAGAATTATAAAGGAAGGTGTGAAATCGATGATTAAAGGAACGAGTTTAACACCCCGCCAAATTGTTGAAAAGCTTGATCAATATATAATCGGGCAAAAAGATGCTAAGAAAGCAGTTGCAGTCGCACTAAGAAATCGCTATCGTCGCGGATTGCTAGACGAAAGGTTAAGGGACGAAATAAGTCCAAAGAATATTTTAATGATCGGACCAACAGGCGTCGGGAAAACTGAAATTGCTAGACGCTTGGCTAAGCTAGTTGGTGCACCTTTCATAAAAGTGGAAGCGACAAAATTTACAGAGGTTGGCTATGTTGGCAGAGATGTTGAATCAATGGTGAGAGATCTTGTTGAAACAGCTGTCCGTCTTGTAAAGGAAGATAAAATGTCGAGTGTTAAAGAACGAGCGGAAGAAAATGCAAACCGCATCATCGTTGAATTGCTTGTTCCGTCAAATAAGAAAACGATTAATTATAAAAACCCGCTTGAAATGCTTTTCGGGGGTGGAAATGATCAGCCGGAGGAAGAAACATCAACAGATGATTTAACACTGCAAGGAAAGCGTAAAGTTGTAAAAGAAAAGCTCGCTCTCGGTGAACTTGAAAATGAATTGATCACAGTTGAGTTAGAAGAACAGCCACCATCCATGTTTGATATGCTCCAAGGCTCTGGTATGGAGCAGATGGGAATGAATATGCAGGATGCTTTAAGTGGTTTAATGCCAAAAAGAAGAAAGAAAAGAAAGCTTACTGTAAGCGAAGCGAGAAAAGTAATTACGAATGAAGAAGCGCAAAAATTGATTGATATGGATGAAGTTACCCAAGAAGCCGTTTTTCGTGCTGAACAGTCGGGCATTATCTTTATTGATGAAATTGACAAAATCGCTAGCAAAAATAACGGTGGTTCAACTGCTGATGTGTCTCGCGAAGGAGTGCAAAGAGATATTCTTCCTGTTGTTGAAGGATCGACAGTTGTCACGAAATATGGTACTGTAAAAACCGACCATGTATTATTTATTGCTGCTGGGGCGTTCCATACGGCAAAACCATCAGACTTAATTCCTGAATTGCAAGGTCGCTTTCCGATTCGAGTGGAGCTAACTAAACTAACCGTTGAGGACTTCTTTAATATTTTAGTTGAGCCAGATAATGCGCTGATTAAGCAATATGAAGCCTTATTGGAAACAGAAGGTATAGAAATTGAATTTTCTGACGATGCTATTCGTAGATTGGCGGAATTTGCATTTGAAGTCAATCAAAATACAGATAATATCGGTGCAAGACGCCTTCACACGATTATGGAAAAACTGCTTGAAGATTTATCTTTTGAAGCACCAGATGTTACGATGGAAAAAGTTATGATCACGCCACAATATGTTGAAGAAAAACTTGGGGCGATTTCACGCAACAAAGATTTAAGCCAGTTCATCTTGTAGAAACGGCGGATGCCACTGGGCAAAAGGCAAAATTCGTCAAGTCGAATTTGAATAACATTCTTTGTGAAAGGATAGACAAGTTAACGTTTCTACAAATTTAATGAATAATAACTATAGGAAATGTATTTTGTTTTAGCAAATAGGAGGAAAAAGAAATGGATTTATTAACAAGAACAAGAAAAATTAATGCGATGCTACAACGAGCGGCTGGTAAACCGGTTAATTTTAAAGAAATGGCTGAGACATTAAGCGATGTTATCGGAGCGAATGTCTATGTAGTAAGTCGCCGTGGTAAGCTATTAGGCTATGCGACAAATCAACAAATCGAAAACGATAGAATGGAGAAAATGCTTGAAGAGCGTCAATTTCCAGAAGAATATACAAATAGCCTATTTAACGTCCAAGAGACATCATCAAATATTGATGTGAATAGTGAATATACAGCATTCCCAGTTGAAAATAAAGAATTATTCAGCAATGGCTTAACAACAATTGTTCCGATCATCGGTGGTGGCGAACGACTTGGCACTTTAATTCTTGCCAGAGTTCAAGAGCAATTCCATGATGATGATTTAATTCTTGCTGAATACGGTGCTACTGTTGTAGGGATGGAAATACTTCGTGAAAAAGCTGAAGAAATCGAAGAAGAAGCTCGTAGTAAAGCAGTTGTTCAAATGGCGATTAGCTCCCTTTCATATAGTGAATTAGAAGCAATTGAACATATCTTTGAAGAACTAAACGGAAAAGAAGGCCTGCTTGTTGCTTCTAAAATTGCAGATCGCGTCGGGATTACTCGTTCTGTTATCGTAAATGCTTTAAGAAAATTAGAAAGTGCTGGTGTTATTGAATCACGCTCTTTAGGAATGAAAGGTACTTATATCAAAGTGCTGAATGATAAGTTTTTATTTGAATTAGAAAAACTAAAATCTAATTAATAAATAATGCATATGATGCTCGCTAATCTTCGACAAGATTGGCGAGTTTTTTTATACTATAAATTAGGTAAACATGACATTTTACTTAAATGAGAATATAGTAGTATATTACTACATAATAAATTTAACAATAGTATTTATTATATTATCCTAAATTTTAACTGAGAATAACTAATGATTGTTCGGAAATTTGTTAGTTTTTACATAGATTTCCTATTTTTTTATTAGTATTGTTATTCTATGATTAAAAATAGGTCAAAGGTCACTCAGAAAGTTCCTGACTTAACATAGACTTATTTTTTCATTTTTATTACAATATGTATATCTCGACAGATTCCGAGTTTAATCTTCAACTATCTACATTTTGAAATTTATATTTTTGCATAGAATAGTATAAAAATGAGGTGTCATATGAATTTGTTTTCCAATACGATTACTTCACTTGAAAAGGGATTGAATTATTCATCCCTTAAACAAAAAGTGATTTCACAAAATATTGCTAATGAAGTTACTCCAGGATATAAAGCAAAGGATGTTAGTTTTAAACAATCAATGCAAGAAGCTATTGAACAATCATTCTCAGCAAAGCGCACAGATGTAAGACATTTTGACTTTCAAGGCAGACCTGCCATAACGCCGGGGGTTTTTACAAAGAAGAATGTTTCTTACAATAATAATGGCAACAGTGTTGATATTGATAATGAAATGGCCGATTTGGCTACTAACCAAATCTATTACGATGCATTAGTTGATAGAGTGAGTGGTAAATTTTCAAGCTTGGAGAATGTTATTAGGGGAGGTAAATAAATATGACGATCTTTCACAGTATGAATAATACTGCATCTGCATTATCTGCTCAAAGACTCAGAATGGATGTCATTTCATCTAATATGGCAAATGTTGATTCTACTAGAGCAAATTATGTTAATGGAGAATGGCAGCCATATCGAAGAAAATCCGTTGTTTTCCAGCCTAAAGAAGGTCAGTTCTCCAATTTTCTTAATGTAGCGATGAATAGAAGCAATAAGGAGACGGTTGGGAATGGAGTAAAAGTAACGCGAATTGTTGAAGACGATACTCCATTTAAACTTGTATATAATCCAGAACACCCCGATGCAAACGCTGAAGGCTATGTTGAACTTCCGAATGTTGATCCTTTAAGGGAAATGGTCGATTTAATTAGTGCAACAAGATCATATGAGGCAAATGTAACTGTATTCAATGCTTCAAAGGGTATGATGATGAAAGCATTAGAAATAGGGAAATAAGGAGAAGATTAAATGAATAATGTTAGTTTTTTGCCGTCGTTACAAATGGCAAAGCCTGCCGTGAATGCAGAGTCCCATACATATACACCATACGAAGCTCATCAAAGTTTTGCGTCCGTCTTAAAAGATTCAATTAATAAAGTCAACGAATATCAAGTTCAGTCTGACAATGCGACGGAGAAGCTAGTAAAAGGAGAAAATATCGATCTTCATCAAGTAATGATCGCTTCAAAGAAAGCTAGTATTACAATGCAAACGACGTTAGAAATTCGCAATAAAGTAATTGAAGCATACCAAGAAACGATGAGAATGCCAGTTTAATAGAAAATGAAAAAAATGTATAATCTTCTTTATTTTAAAGAGCTAAAAACTACTATTTGCGGTTATTAGCTGCCAAAGAATGAGACAGAGTAACCGGGGGATTGCAATGAAGGAATCGTTTCAAAAATACATTGGAAAAATAAAAGAATTTTGGACAAACCGAACAAAAAAGCAGCAATTCATTTTAATTGGTTCCGTTTTTCTATTTCTAGCAGTTGCGATCGGATCAACGATATTTGCAACGAGAACGACATTGGTACCCCTGTATAGTGAACTTTCTCCAACTGAAACTGGTTCGATAAAAGAAAACTTAGATGCTCGGGGTATAAAATCAGAGATTACGAATGATGGAACAACAATTAGCGTGCCAGAAGAAATGAGAGAGTCCCTTATAGTAGATCTAGCATCTGAAGGGCTTCCGAAATCTGGAGGTATTGATTATTCGTATTTCAGCCAAAATGCTGGCATTGGGATGACTGAAAACGAATTTAATGTTCTAAAATTAGATGCGATGCAATCAGAAGTAGCGAGTTTACTAAAGCGAATTGACGGAGTTAAAGATGCGAAGGTAAACATCACTCTTCCTGAAAAAGGAATCTTCATTACTGATTCCGCTGAGGAAGCCCAGGCGGCGATTATGCTGAACACAAAACCTGGCTATCAATTTGAAGAACCACAAATAAAGGCACTTTACCACTTAGTGTCAAAAAGTGTACCTAATCTTCCTATTGATAATATCGTCATCATGAACCAAAACTTTGAGTATTTTGACTTAAAAAATGAAAATTCTTCCCCAAGCTCAGCTTTTGCTGCTCAGCATGAAATTAAGAAGCAAATTGAAAAAGATGTGCAGCGTCAAGTTCAAAGTATGTTAGGTACTTTAATGGGGCGGGATAAAGTTGTTGTCTCTGTTTCTGCGGATATTGATTTTACGCAAGAAAACCGCGAAGAAAATCTTGTTACACCAGTAGATGAAGAAAATATGGCTGGAATCGCTATAAGTGCACAGAAACTAACTGAAACCTTTACAGGAAATGCAGATCAAGCTGGTGGTGTGCCACAGGGTGAGGATCCGGCTGATGCATTAGGTTCGAGCTATTTAGAGGGAAATGGTGCAAACGGTGATTACGAAAAAATCGAAGAGACGATTAATAATGAAGTAAATAAAATCCGTAAGGAAATTGTTGAAAGTCCTTATAAAATTCGTGATTTAGGTATTCAAGTAATGGTTGAACCGCCAGTAGCAGACGATCCGAAATCTCTTCCTAAAGAGCGTGTAGATGATATTACGAAAATACTCGGCACGATCGTCCGTACAACAATCGATAAAAAAGCTGGTGGTGAAACGTTAACAGATGAAGAGATTAATAGCAAAATTGCTGTTTCTGTTCAACCGTTTAATGGGAAAGAAAACTTTGCTAGTGATGTTAAACAAACATTGCCATTATGGGTATATATTGTTGGTGGCATTTTAATATTGATTATTGCGGTGCTGATCTTCTTATTCGTAAGAGCGAAAAGAAAGCAAAGATTTGAAGAAGAAGAAAGAGCAGAGCTTGAAGAAATCATCAATGTCCCAGACGTAAATGAAGAACATGAAACGGAAGGTACAATGCGTAAGAAGCAGCTAGAAAAAATGGCGAAAGAAAAGCCAGAGGATTTCGCGAAATTATTACGCACATGGATTTCTGAGGAATAGGGGGAAAGATTAATGGCGAAAAAAGATCAAAAAGAATTAACAGGTAAACAAAAAGCGGCCATTTTACTTATTTCTCTCGGTCCCGATGTAGCCTCTTCTGTGTATAAGCATTTAAGTGAAGAAGAAATAGAAAAACTAACATTAGAGATTTCAAGTGTTAAAAAAGTTGATTCTTTAATTAAGGAAGAGATTTTAGAAGAGTTTCATAATATCGCGTTAGCTCAAGATTATATTTCTCAAGGGGGGATTGGCTATGCGAAAACGGTCCTTGAGAAAGCGCTTGGACAAGAGCAAGCTTCGATTATCATTAATCGACTTACATCTTCTTTACAAGTAAGGCCGTTTGACTTTGCAAGAAAAGCTGATCCAACGCAAATATTAAACTTTATCCAAAATGAGCATCCACAGACAATCTCATTAATTCTTTCTTATTTAGATGCTTCACAGGCTGGACAAATATTGTCGGAGCTACCACAGGAAATGCAAGCTGATATTGCGAAGAGGATTGCAGTTATGGACAGTACAGCTCCAGAAATTATTAATGAAGTTGAACAAATCCTTGAGAGAAAGCTCTCTGCTACAGTTACCCATGACTATACACAAACAGGTGGAATTGAAGCGGTTGTTGATGTCCTTAATGGAGTTGATCGTTCAACAGAGCGTACAATTCTGGATGCATTAGAAATTCAAGATCCAGAGCTTGCTGAAGAAATTAAGAAGAGAATGTTTGTCTTTGAGGATATCGTTACGCTTGATAATCGCGCAATTCAACGGGTCATCCGAGACTGTGAAAATGAAGATCTTATGTTATCACTCAAAGTATCTAGTGACGAGGTAAAAGAAATTATCTTTAAAAATATGTCATCACGGATGGTTGAATCATTTAAGGATGAAATGGAATATATGGGTCCTGTAAGACTTCGTGATG
>JAEWDX010000076.1 GCA_023389895.1 Bacillota bacterium | reverse complement strand
TACAATCGGAATATGAAGTTCTTCAGAAAGCTCCTGATATACATTGGTAGCAAAATAATTATCAACAGGTATATTTGCAGCACTTCTTCCAAATAAAATCCCTGAGCAGTGTTCGAACCAACCAGCTAACTTCATTTGTACTAATGATCTTCTTAAATCAGTTGTTGTCATCTCACAATTTTCAAAATACCAGAGGATCGGTTCATTATTATTAATATATTTCTTTCTAAAACTTTCTACATCGCCAAATGGAGTCCCAACTAAATGTCTAATTACATCAATACAACCGCCTAATAATCGCCCTTGAATCTGTACCTTTTGATTTGAAACTGTTTTCCAAGTCGTTTGTTCCGTTAAATGAAAGACACATGGAGAAGGATTATGGTGCTGCCACTCTTTTTGAAATTTATCTGATGAGTGTTGGAGAATTGATTCGTCAACTCTAGTCGAAAGGACACTTTCCCACATCGCAGTTGTCTCGTCGGAATACTCTCCTCTTAAATCAATTAGATTCGTCCCATGAGCTGTCGCTATTCCTGTCATTAAAGTAATTGCGAGTAACAATGAACTAGTATCTGAGTATCCTAATATCCACTTGTTTTGGATGTTCTCAAAATCAATATATTCAAGTATTTCTATTAATAGTTCACCACCCCAAGGAGGAATGATCAGATCGATCTCCCCGTCATTCATCATTTCATTAAACTCAGCTGCACGTTTTTTGGCAGGAGATGATTTTGCTTTGTCTTGAGTCCATACAGTATCTCCACAAATAACTTGAAATCCTTTTGATTTCATACGTTCACTGGCTTTTACGACAAGATCATGTAATTCAGCTTTCACACCAGATGACGGTGCAGTCACACCAATTGTTGCTCCTTTTTCTAAAAAAGGATAGGTAATCATTGTTCATCATCCTTTCAATAGTAAATCAGCAAAAACCTTCTGTACTCCATATTTAAAGCCTAAATATTGATAGTTTTGCTTTCGATACATTTCTCGCGGTGTGTCTTCACCATCCGCAACTAAAATAATTATCTTATCCATAAACTGATCCATCACATATTTCTGCATCCTACTGCCAATTCCTTTTCGCTGAAAGGAATCAAGTACTGTGAAACTATCAATCTCAGCTGTCTCTTCCGCAATGATCACATCTACAGAACCGACAAGGATGCCATCGTAATAGGCAATTACTTGTAAAAATCGTGAATCCGTAAATTTTTTCCTGTGAATTTTTTGCTTCTGCTCGGCAAAATTACTCCCAAACTCTAAATCAATCACATATTGTAATTTCAAAAAAGCCTCAAGATTTTCTGTTGAAACGGTTTGAATGTCTATTTTTGGATCGTCAGCAACAGCAGGAAAATTACTTGGCTTGATCTCATACAATTCCTGAAAGCCAACAGCATAGCAAGCATCATCAAGATAATCATTTAATTCTTTCGAGAGCTGCTCATCCTGTGGAAAATAAAACTTCACATGCTTTTGCCCATTCAACACATGAAATGCTCTTAAATAAAGCTCTGTTTCTTTAAATTCAGACAAAGTTGGCATTCTTTTAAAATCGATGAAATTACTATCATACATAATGAGCATTTCAGGATAATGAACATGTAGATAAAGATCATTTTCTGAAGCAATATGCCCTGCTTTATAAATATTTTCAAACGATATTTTCTTCATTACTTTCTCCTTTTAATCTAAATTACTGTTATCAATATGTAGATTGAACAATAATGAATTTATTTCTTCCTTTTGCTTTTATATATTTATTACACTTTACGGCTATAATAAACGAATTTTAATTTCTCTCCATTCATTTCAATTGTTTCATCGCTTATTGCATATTGTTCAAACTTATTTCTCTCTAAAACCCTTTGAGAGGCGATATTATTTGTTGTAGTTTTCGCATTTATTTGTTTAACATTTCCTTCATTTGAAAGCTTTTCGACTAAAAGCTTTAATGCTTTACTTGCAATTCCTTTACCTGTATGCTCCTGACCCACTCGATAGCCAAGATAACCGATAGAGCTGGATTCCTCTATATCCACTACATTCATTCTTCCAAGAATTGTCTTCATTTCATCCTTAATCAGATAGAAATAAGAGATCCCTTGCTCTTGTTCAAGAAGTAACAACTTAAGCCGAGTAAGGAAAACCTCATATTTATAGAATTCTTCCCCTCTTGTTGGCACCATTTCTTCAAAAAAAGCTTTATTTTTAAGTTCGAATTCAAACAAAGCTTTAGCATCCTCAATAGATAATTTTTTTAATGATAATTCCAAAACCTTCTACCACCATTCTATGTATTTGATAATTACTATAAATGCTTTCTTTTATCTCAATTTATCTTGTATGTAAAATAACTCTTTAATTCTTCCAAATTATAACACAAAGCTCTCAATATTTGATAATAACAAAAAGACCCACCTTGTCCTCATTTTACGAGGAAGGATGGGTTCTGTTAATATTATTGCTATTCAAAGCTTATCTTTCTTTTAACAACAACCGCTTAATTGATCTAATTTGACCACGATGGTTAATTTCGTCCTCCATTACATGAAACCAAAGGTAGTAATTATTGTATGGAACACCGTTATCCCATTTGTTTTCCTCGAACAACCAGTCATCATTCTTCGTTTTTAGCAATGTTATTGTTTTCTCTCTAACTTGAGATAATTCGTTTAGGTAATAATTAAGAGACTGCTTTTTTATTTCATCTCTCGCTTTGTCTCCAAGTTCTAAAGGTATTCTCCATTTCGAATATTCACTTGTCGTTAAATCTCTCTTTTCAAAGGAGACAATTTGATGAGCAAACTCAATCGATGCTATGTGTAATAAAAGAGAACCAATAGAATTCGAACTGTCATTTGGTAAAAAGTCTAAATCGCTTTGACTAAGATTAGAAAGTTCATGTAAAGTAACATCTCTCGTATACTCAAGCATAGAAACAAGTTCTCCAACTTTGTTAGTGAAATTTTCTTTTGACTTTATCCTATAATCAATCATCAAACTACCACCAATCAATTCAATTTATATGCCTACTAAACAAAAATTAAATAAGCATGTAAAAAGAGCAACATATTTTTACATTGTCACATTTTTCAACAAGTAGGCTATAAATTCATCCAATGAACCTACGAACTTATTTACTCCCATTAGATGATAAAATGTGCTTGATTTTTCTGGGGTAAATAAATCATCAGTTTGGGAATATAAAAATAAGCGTTTATTTAACCCCAACGCAATGCCTAACTCAATATGACTTCCTTTCCCACCCGGCAAAAGAATAACGACAAAATCGGAATCTTCTACAGCTTGTTTTTCTGCTTCTCCTATACTTTTCAACTTATCTAGAGTATCTGCTCTATCATTTTCGGTCCAGTCATATGTATGTATAAATCCTTTTTGAGTCAGTGCACTTGCAACATTTTTTACTTGTTCTATATTTTGGAAACTTGAAGCAATATAAAATTTCATTCTCTAAACCCTTCAGTCTTTTTATGTTTATCCCACTTTACCTATATCGAGAATATCATTGCATTATTAAGTTCTTTCCCTTAATTTGCTCAACAGTCCATACACTATTTAAAAATTCATATTTGCAAAAAAAATAACGATAAGTCTCACTAGGAGAATGACTATTCCGAAAACTCTTGATAGAACGTTCTCATCTCTAAATCCCTTAAAAAATATAATACCATCATACCATAATATTACATATTTATAGTGATTACTTTTTCTAGAATCCATCAAAGCATTTTCTCCAACAAAAAATGCCCCAACTTAGTCCGTATTAGGAAGAGGCGTGAATTCTATTATTGTTATAATAGATCTAGTAACTTTTCATCAATTAATTTTATTTAACTCCATCACTTTTCATTTAGATATTTTCAATAAATTTCTTCCGCACCAGCTGGCAGATTCCGAACATGTTTAAGGTATTCCGTCATTTTTTGATCATCATCAATTGGGTATGTGAACAATAACTGTTCTGCTACATCACTAGCTAAACCTCGAAATAATTCGCAAGTTATAAAGATAGAATCCCAAAATTCCTCATAATCACTATCAGAATACGTTTCTTTATACAATCCCCAATAGACTTCAGGAAGGTATTTCTTGAAATACTTCCCCATTTTCCCTACAGAAACTTGGAAATCTTGATCACAGCCAATCCACCATGAAACCATTTCATCCAAGCTAAATCGTATAACCTGCTCAAACATTTGCTTCGCATAAGGCAGTTCATCACGCCATATTCCTTTGGCAACGTTCTGTAAACACCACCAAAAATCGTTACAGCAAGAATTAAAGTGGGCTTCTGTAGGCATTTTAACCCAATAATCAACATCAGAAGGAGCAGGAATTTTCGGAAGAATGTTATCCTTATCCAATAAAGGAATTGTAAGTTTATCCTTCAAATAACCCTCAACCATAGATTCAATTGTTTCGATATGAAGATCGATACGATTCCCATCTGAAAAAAGCATTAAATATCCATATGTTCTGTCAAAATCAGTATCCATTCCAACAAGTTTATCATTTTTATCCGGTTCTTGAATCATCAATAATTCTCCAAAACAATTCTTCCATTTCTCATCTTTTAAAAAAGAAGCTGTTTCCGTCACGACAAAAACAATATCATAATCTTGAAAAATATCCTTTGGAGCATTGGAATTCGTTCTTGAACCATTCATATATACAGCCCGGATACGTTCATCATTTCGAGCAATCCCTAATATTAAATCATACATTTCTTTTTCCGTCCTCAAAACTAATCACCTCAGAAAATATATACTTATATTCTTGTTAATGTTTCTTCATCAGTCTAGATGTTTTATACAATTATTAGTCCAATTGTAGTCATATCTCACTCTCTTTTCTAATTTTATTTAGTCTTATTTTTCAGTCTTCTATAATAACAGCATAACATTCTTGATAGCAAAAAAAATTAATAATGTGAGTAAAGTCACGCAAAAAATTATGGTATTATCTTAACATAGGAATATTTACTCAAATAATTTATGAAAGGCAGAAGTTATATGAAACCCCGTAAGCAAAAAAAGAATAGAAAATTCTTTAATTTTTCAATTAAGAAAAAACTAATCCTAACATTTGTGTTTATATTATTCGTTCCCACTTCAATAATTGGTTCTTCCGCTTATTTTAAAGCACAAGATACAATTAGAGAAAAAATTCAATTAAGCTCGACAGAAAATATTAATATTATTAATCGATATTTAACAAATTTCATTGTGCCAAAAACAGATGATACTAATCATTTTGCTAATCTCTTTAATGAGAGTTCATTTCTACATAATAATATTGAAAATACAATGAATTCCTTACAACAATATAATTTATTGCATACAGAAAGTATGGCGATCTATGTCGCTTCAGAGAAAGGTGATCTATTAATTTATCCTGATGCTAATCTTCCCTCAGATTTTGATCCGAGGACAAAAGGCTGGTATACGCAAGCGATGTCTCGAAATGGAAAAGCAATTATTACTGAACCATACATTGACGAAGCGACTGGGGATATTGTCCTTACGGTAGCACGAAATTTACAGGACGGCTCCGGGGTAGTTGGGATTGATTTAGATCTCGCAGCATTACGTGATCTTACAGGTGGAATTAAAATTGGAATGGATGGCTATCCTTTCATTCTTAGCAGTGAGGGACTCTATCTTCTTCATCCTACTGAAACGCTAGGGACTAAGGCAGATGGTAGTTGGGTTCAACCACTATTAGAAAAACAGAACGGTAAAATTACTACTAATAATCTTGAAATTGATTATATTACAAACGCTTTAACTGGATTAAAAGTTGCTGGCGTTACAAATTTAGATGAAGTTTTCAAAGATTCACTTCCTATATTAAAAACGACATTATTTACTGTCGGTATTTTTATTTTAATAGGAATTTTCTTAACCTACTATATTGTTCGCTCCATAACAAGGCCATTAAATCAATTAGTAGCTGCAACTGAAAAAGTGTGTGATGGAGATCTCACTCAAACTATTACAGTTAATGGAAATGATGAAATTAGTCTTTTAAGCACAAGCTTTAATAAAATGATCGCATCACTACAAGAGATCATTAGTCAAGTTGAGGAAAAAGCGGAACTACTCGCTGCATCTTCAGAACAATTAATGGCTAGTTC
>JAEWDX010000270.1 GCA_023389895.1 Bacillota bacterium | reverse complement strand
ATTATAAGCTTACATCATCACTCACAAGGCTTCTCACAAAAAATTGTTTGCCGACCTTCCTGTTCATTTTCTTCAAAAAAGTGAACTTTCCAATTGTCGAAAATTGAAAGCAATTCCTTTGGTTGTAGCTTATATTGATTGGAAATAGGCTCATTTTTGCTTTGTGGGGAATGATAAAAGGTTTCCATAAAAAAGTATCCTTTTTCCTTAATAATTGACTTCACTAAAGGAAATATTCGACGATCCAAAAAATAAGTGATGATAACTAGATCATATGAATTCGCTGCTAAATTCAACTTTTTAAAATCAGTCAGATCATATAAACGAGGATATATTGGCAATGAACGCTTCGACGCCTCAGCTTTCACATACTGAATAGCCACATCTGAAATATCCAGTGCATGTACCTCATAATTCAGTTGTGCTAAATAGAAGCTATTCTTCCCTAACCCACAAGCAAGATCAAGGGCCACACCACCGTTAAGATGAATTGAATGATCCACTAACCTTATATTAGGGTGAAGCTCTTCGATTTGATTCATTCGCATTCTATATTTTGAATTCCATTTATTCCTTGGGTCCATCTTATTCTCCTCTCAAGATTGTAAGAGTATTATTCATTATTATAAAGAAAACTCACCAATCGGCGAGTTTTCTTTATCCAATAAGCTGAGAAAGCATTTTTCTGATAGTCTTTCAACAAATTTCTACTACCGTTCAGCTCTTAATGCTGGTTCCGAATCCTTAAAAAACCACTTCATCATCGGCGGTGTCACAATTGTAGTGACAAGGATGACAACAATCATAATAGCGAATAAATCCTTATCAATTAGATTTGTTTCAATTCCAAGGGCGGCAATGATAAGAGCGACCTCGCCTCGTGAAATCATCGCTGAACCGATCCCCATTGAACTCTTCCAGCCAAACCCAGCAAACTTCGCACCTAAACCTGCACCAACAAACTTCGTTAAAATCGCTAAAATACTTAATAGAATAATAATCCACATATGATCAATTACCCCGGAAAACTCCGATGATATCCCGATAAACGTAAAGAACACTGGGACAAAAATTGCTGAATTAATAGTTTCTACCTTTTCAAAAATTTCATGCTTAAAGCCCGTTACACTAATGGCTAATCCTGCCATGTATGAACCGATAATTGCAGCCACTCCCGTGTACTCAGCAGCAAAGGCAAAGACAAAGCAAATTATTAATGCAGCGGCAATAATAGGCTCAGAGACTTTTAATTTGGAGAATGTTTTTAAAACAAAGGGAACAACCTTCCAGGCAACAAGCAGAGCCCCTGCAAAGAATAAGACTTTCTTTAAAATGACTGCACTTAAACTAACCTCGCCACCGGCGAAACTCATTAAGAACGCTAAAGCAATCATAACAACAACATCATCAATAACAGCCGCACCTAAAATCGAAGTGCCCTCTGGTGTTTTTAATTGATTCATTTCTTTCAAAGCAACGACTGAAATACTTACGCTTGTCGCAGAAAGCATTAATCCTAGAAACCAAGATTGGAATGACGAAAGATCCATCATCTGGCCTGCCAAGTATCCGAATACGAGCGGAAAAATGATTCCACCAAATCCGACAAAGGTTGATGCTTTTCCTGAACGCTTAAACTCATCAAGGTCTGTCTCCAACCCGGCAATAAACATTAATAAAATGACCCCAAGCTGACTAAATGCTGCTAACGTATCTGTCGCCGTTACGAATCCGAAAACAGATGGTCCTAACAAGATCCCGACAATGATTTCACCTAAAACAGAAGGCTGTCCAAATCTTACACTTATGCTTCCTGCAAGCTTTGCTGCAAATAAAATGATGGCTAATTGCAAGATAATAATCAAACTTTTTCCCCCTTAATTTATGAAATACAAAAGGAGCCTACCACCAAAGGACATAGATATCCCTTGGTGACAGACTCCTCCAAGTACTTCGATATTTAATTTATTTCATTTTAACAGGAAGCTAAATCTAATGCAAATATTCCTCAGTAAGAAAATGAAGCCTAGAGCTATAAGATTTAAAATCCGATTCCATTCTCTTGAAATATCTCCACTCGATTCTCACTGCATGATGAAATATAAAGTGAGACTTTTTGGACACATTCAGGTCATATAAGCATGTTATTATCTTTGTATAATGGAGACAAAGAAACCGTCTTCAGGTCATTTTCTTTGCGAGGCAAACTCTAATGAAAGAAGGCATGCTATGTTTCGAATTTTAGTTGTAGAAGATCATAAAAACTTCCGAACACTGATGGCTGCTCGATTGGGGCAAACTGGATATATAGTTTTGCAGGCTGAAAACGGACAAGAAGCTCTTTGCCTTCTTGAAAATCAACAAGTAGATTTGATCATTAGCGATATTATGATGCCGCTTTTAGATGGTTTTGAATTAATCGCTAGCCTAAGAGAAGCAAACTTCAATATACCCATTTTGATAATAACAGCGAAAGAAAGCTTTGAAGATAAGGAAAAAGGCTTTCGATTAGGCACAGATGATTATATGGTAAAGCCGATCGACATGAATGAAATGCTCCTAAGAGTATCTGCCTTATTAAGACGAGCGAGAATTGCCAATGAACACAAACTTACTATTGGTAATATTGTGTTAAATTATGATACGCTAAGCATAACTGGACAAGACATAAACATGGAATTACCGAAGAAAGAATTTCTCCTTCTTTTCAAACTATTAAGCTATCCTAAACAAATCTTTACGAGACAGCAGCTTATGGATGATATATGGGGCCTTGACACAGATGTCGATATTCGCACAGTGGATAGTCATATTAAAAAACTTCGCAAGAAATTTGATGACAGACATGAGTTTCAAATTATTACAATTCGTGGTTTAGGTTATAAGGCGGAGAAATTAGATGATTAGAAAAATCTCAAGTTCTATTCGTACAAAGGGAATAATAGTGGCTATTGGCATCCTATGCTTTTCCTGTTTTGCTTCCTTTAGCATCATGACAATCTTTTATTTACTTTTTATAAAAAAAAATAATATGAGTATCGGCGAAGCTCATGTCTTTATGTTCATCACATTGTGCTTATGTATTGCGATTGGTACTGTCTTATTATTCCTCGCCATGAAACGAATATCCAATCCGATTATTTATATTAGCCAGGCAGCAAAGGAAGTTGCTAATGGTAATTTTTCAGCAAGAGTTGAACATCATAGCAACGATGAAATTGGGATATTGGCGCAAAATTTTAACTTAATGGCTGCTGAACTTGGGACGATGGAGTATCTTCGGAAAGACTTTATAAGCAATGTATCCCATGAGTTTAAAACACCCATTGCCTCTATTCAAGGTTTTGCAGAGATGATTCAGAACAAAAATATATCAGATGAAGATTTTCAGCAATATTCAACGATTATTATTGAAGAATCAAAAAGGCTTAGTCATCTATGTTCAAATATGCTGCGACTTTCAAGACTTGACCATCATTTTATCCCAGAAAAGGCAAAACGATTTTCTCTTGATGAACAGATTCGTAAGACGATCGTGCTTTTGGAAGAACAATGGTCTAAGAAAGAATTGGCGTTTGATATTGAGCTAGAGGATATTTCATTTCTTGGTGATGAAGCACTCGTGCAACAAATCTGGTTAAATCTTCTCGAGAATGCAATTAAATTTTCCAATGAAACTGGAATGATTTCCATCCACGCTCAAAAAATGACGGATGCTGTTTCAGTAGAAATTACAGATCAAGGCTCGGGGATTGCGGAGGAAACGCAGGATCGAATCTTTGAGAAATTCTATCAATCAGATGCATCCCATTCTAAGGAAGGGAATGGCTTAGGATTGGCGATTGTCAAAAAGATTGTCGACATTTGTGATGGGACAATCGAGTTTAAAAGTGGGTTAGGAGTAGGTACGTCTTTCATTATAAAATTACCACTTGAAAAGCAATAAATCATCGAGGGCACATTGAGGACATATTCATGGGATAAAAATGGAATGAATCATAAAAAGAAAGGATTTGAAGAAATGAAACGAAAATTGTTTATCTATGCTCCACTCGTTTTTGTATTGGGACTATTCGCTTTTGTTAAGCCTGTACAAACCTTTGCATTAGATGCTTTATCCATTTTCCGTGTCAGTGATGTAAAGACATTAGAAATTACCGTTGCGGATTTGCAAGAGGGCATTCAAAACTTTACTGCATTAAAAGATAAAGAAGTCGAAATCGATAAGGGAACTCCTCATAAGCCTTTAATCAATGTCCTTTCAAAGGAAAAACCTGAAATAAAAACGCTAGCTACTACGCGGGACTTTACAGCATTTAGATTAAAGTTACCGAAAAAATTGGAATCGCAGAAGCCAGAAATTTCAGCAGTGGACCCTCATGCAGTCAAATTTACGATTAACACCGAGGGCAGCAACGAGGTTTTGCAAACACTCGGAAGCCCGGCTTTATTGCCAAGCTCATTAAACAATGTTGAAATGTCATTAAATATACCAGCTGCTGCATTTGTAAAATATGAGGATGTCTTATTTTTCGCGACGCAGAAACCAGCTTTAACAGCATCCGATACGACAAAAGAAGAATTGAAAAATGTCATGCTGCAAATGCCTTTCATTCCAAATAATATTCGTCAACAGCTTGTTAACATTGATTTAGATAGCAGCGATATTTATCTACCTGTATTAGTTGGCTTAGGAAGAGAAATTGATTTAGGCGGAAGAATTGGTTATATCTACACAATGTCCGATTTAAAAAGCTTTACAGAAACATTGCCTAATGAGTTAAAATCACCTAATCCAGAAGTAAAGCACGAAATGAAGTTAAGCGAAGAAAAACTTGCATCCATGAAGGAAATGCATGAGAAATACAAACAGAATATGCCCAATTTAGAAAATGCTTCTGGTCTTATTTGGACAAAGGATGGTGTCATGTATAGCCTAGTTGGAAATAAAACAGACGCCGAGCTTGCGAAAATCGCTAGGAGTGTTCATTAATGATCATTGAAACAGAAGGGCTTACGAAGAAATATGGCAATAAAACTGCTTGCGACCAAATTAACCTTTCTGTTGAAGCAGGACAAGTATATGGCTTCCTTGGTCGGAACGGTGCTGGAAAAAGCACTTGTATTAAGATGCTAACCGGACTCGTTTTTCCTACTTCAGGCAGTGGGACAGTTCTTGGTAAGCCACTTGGTAATGTTTCTGCACGCGAAAAAATGGGCTATCTCCCAGAATTATTTCGTTACCAAGATTGGATGACTGGTCTAGATCTCCTTAATTTTCACGCAAGCTTAAACCGCATGAAAAATAGCAAAGAACGAATTGCTACTGTTTTGAAGCTTGTCGGACTTGAAGGACAAGAGAAATACAAGGTTGGTTCATATAGCAAAGGGATGCAGCAGCGCATTGGCTTAGCCTGTGCACTGCTGCCTAATCCACAACTGCTATTTCTAGATGAACCAACATCTGCCCTTGATCCAATTGGCCGTAAAGCTGTTCGTGATATTATCATTTCCCTGAAAAACGAAGGAATGACCGTTTTCTTAAATAGCCATCTGCTTGGCGAGGTTGAATCCGTTTGCGACAATATCACCATTATTCATAAGGGAAAAATAGCCCGTTCAGAATCAATGGAGAAACTATTATCATATAAGCTAACATTAACCATTCATGCGAAAGGGATAACGAGCGAAATGCTTTTCGCTTTAAAAAACAAGTATCCCTCATTACAAGAGCTAGCGAATGGACGTTTCACGATATCACTAAAAAACAATGATGAAATTCCCTCAATCGCATCTTATCTTATCGCAAATGGTGCAACACTCTATGAACTAACTCCACAACGAGAAACGCTGGAGAGTGTGTTTATGCAAATTGTCGGCGGGGAGGAATTACCATCGTAGCCATCTTAAGATCAACCTTAAGTGAAGCCATCCGGAAAAAGACCTTTATCATCATGGGTATCGTCACCGTTCTATACTTAGTGCTTTGGAGTACAATGATTTACTATTTTCAAAACACAACGACTACTCATGGAATGGGCGACCAATTTAAACCATATGCTACCCAAATGATATCGCAAATGGGTTTTCAATTTTCTTCGATGATAATGGCGTTACTAACCATCATGTTAGGAGCTGGCGCTATTTCCTCTGAAGCCGAAACAGGATTGATTCATGGCATTTTAGCTCGTCCTATCCATCGCTTTGAATATATTTTGGGAAAATTTGCTGGACTTGTCATCATGGCAAGTATTTATGCAACCATCCTCTATTCATTACTGCTTTGTATCGGTTCACTATTCGGATTAAGCACGATCAGCTCATTAACCTTCAGTCAAATTATGCTCGGATGGTTTCTTTATCTTTTAATCCCGGTAGCCGTTCTCTGCTTAACCTTTTATGGATCTGTTTCCTTAAAAACAGTGCCAAATGGCATCCTCATGATCTTCATTTATATATTAGGGAATGTCGGTGGAATGGTAGAGATGATTGGGCGTTTTATTAATAATACGGCTGTTTCCGGAGTTGGGATTTTTATCAGTTTAATCTCCCCTTTCCATACGTTATACAACACGATGGAACGGACATTACTACCGAGCACAACCATTAGTAATCTCGCAATGGGTGGTCCCTTATCTGGAAGTGGAGCACCCGCAAGCATGTGGATGTATTTATATATTGGAATTTATATGGTAGGCTTCGTCCTTCTGGCGATAAGGAAATTTTCACGGAAAGATATTATATAGACTACATTCGTATCATATATTCTGTTACCTATTAGAAAGTTCTATTTTTTGCTGTGTTAAAGTTCATTTTTGTTTTTGTACAATTAGTTGATTGGAGCGAAAATCACAAGTTAAAAATTAGCAAAGCTTATTTTAAATCATCTTTTTCAAAATTAGCATTAATGCAAATATTTGATAATTCCTTACGATATTGCTATCCTAAACTAGAGAATTTAGAACTATATTTTATATGATAGGAGAAATGTCGAATGAATATTGTTACTTTAAATAATGGTTTAAAAATGCCCCAGCTTGGGTTTGGTGTGTGGCAAGTTGAGGATAGTCAAGCAACAATTGCCGTTGCAAAGGCATTAGAGGTTGGTTATCGCTCCATTGATACTGCAATGGTTTATAAAAACGAAACTGGGGTTGGAAAAGCAATCCGTGAATCAGGTATTCCGCGTGAGGAGCTTTTTATTACAACAAAGGTTTGGAATACCGATCATGGCTTTGAAAACACATTGCGTGCATACGAAGAAAGCTTAGAAAGACTAGGTCTTGATTATGTTGATCTATATTTAGTTCACTGGCCAACACCTGAATACGATCAATATATTGATACATATAAGGCTTTGGAAAAGCTTTATCATGATGGGCGTGTTAAAGCGATTGGCGTTTGCAATTTTGAGCAAGAGCATTTAGAACGTCTTTTGAAAGAATGCAGTGTAAAACCAGTGCTAAATCAAATTGAATGCCACCCATATTTAACGCAAGCAGAAATGAAAGAGTTCTGTGCGAAAAATGAAATATTTGTTGAGGCATGGAGCCCACTTCATCAAGGTGGAGAAGTGTTGCAGGATGAAGTTGTAGCAAAGATTGCTGAAGCACATGGGAAGACACCTGCTCAAGTCGTTCTCCGCTGGCATTTACAAAATAATTCAATCGTTATCCCTAAATCAGTAACACCTTCTCGCATTGAGGAGAATTTCAATGTATTTGATTTCGAACTTTCCGCAGATGAAATAACAGCAATAAATAATCTGAACCGCAATGAACGAAAAGGACCAAAGCCGAGCGAATTTAATGTAAGATAAAATTTCACAATGTGCTCTCTCTCATCATATTATTCATTTAAAAATTTCGATTTCTAAAGAGAAGTAACTCCTAAAAGTGGATGTTACTTCTTTTTTTCTATAGAATTACCACTTCTTCCGAAGGACAGCCTAACATCTCTTCTTACTTGTTATTAGCAAGGAAGCTTAGCGTAAATCCATTTATGATTACTATTCTATCATTATGGAAGAGTTTTGAGGTTTAACCGTTATTGAAGGAATCATTTTATCCCTTTCTATAAAGAAAGCCCTTTTCATCCTCTTTTATGAATGAAAGGGGCTTAACTAATCATTTAATATTATCTCTTACTAACACCTATAATAAGATAGAGCTTAGTAAAATCCCAATTGTAACAGCACCAATTGTTGAAACTAGTCCTGGTATCATAAAGCTGTGATTTAATATATATTTACCAATACGAGTTGTTCCTGTACGGTCAAAGTTAATAGCGGCTACAACTGTCGGATAGTTAGGGATAAAGAAATATCCATTTACTGCTGGGAACATTGCGATTAATAAGGCAGGATTAATTCCTAATGTTATCCCTAAAGGCATAAGTGTTCGAACAGTTGCTGCTTGGCTATACAGTAGAATTGATAAAGCGAATAGAGCGACTGCAAACAACCATGGGGCTGCAGTTACTAGCCCTGAGATTGAACCGTTAATAAACTCGGCATTTCCTTTAAAGAATGTATCACCCATCCAAGCGATACCGAAAATAGCTACGACTGCTGCTGCCCCAGCTTTAAACACACTGCCAGAAACAATCTCATCCACCTTTGGCTTACAAAAGATAATGATAAGAGCAGCAATAGAGAGCATGACAATTTCAATTGCAACTGGCATTGACATACGAACAGCTTCTCCTTCTACTGCCCAGCTAGGACGTAAACCTTCAAAAGTACCTAGAAGAACAACTAATAACGCTGCTAATAAAAACAATGAAACCGAAAGCTTTGAAGCAGTAGATGCTACGTATGCTTTTTTATCTTTTTTAATTGGTGCAAGCCCCTCTTCTAATCGTTTTAAATAAATTGGATCATTTGGAAGCTCTTTACCCATTTTACTTGCTACAAATGCACCAATCATACAGGCAATAAATGTAGAAGGAATACTTATCATTAATATATCAATTAAACCAATGTCAAAATCCGCTAATAATGCTAGCAATGCTACAGTTGCTGCCGATATCGGGCTTGCAGTAATAGCTTGCTGTGATGCAATGACCGAAATAGACATCGGTCTTTCTGGCCGAATACCAGACTCTCGAGAAACTTCAGCAATAACTGGTAAAATTGAGTAGGCAACGTGACCTGTACCTGCACAAAATGTAAAGATATACGAAATAATTGGTGCAATATAAGTGATATATTTAGGATTTTTACGTAATCCTTTTTCTGCTAAATGTACAAGATACTCCATTCCTCCTGAGGCTTGTAATGCACCAGCAGCTGTAATAACGGCTAAGATCATAAGCATAACATCGATAGGTGCTGAGGTTGGCTCTAAACCAAAAACAAATGTAAGAATAGCTAATCCTACTCCACCCATAACCCCTAAGCCTAATCCACCTAAGCGAGCACCGACAAAGATACATGCTAGTAGGATAAAGAATTGTAGCCAAAACATAAGGTTACCTCCAATTAAATTGATGAATTTTGGAAATCTTAATCATCCTTACTGTTAAATGGTAAGAAATTTGTCAGTTTGAAAGAGCATTGATAATTCTGCGTAGAACATTGCCACCTTCTTTCAAGAAAAGACTTAGTGAATTAATTCACAAATGTGTTCTTTAAAAAATTCCACAAATCATTGAGGAATTCTCCTGAATCCAACAAAGAAATTACTTCTAATTTTCCCTTGTGTTTTCTAATACATTCTACCGTTTGTTCTACAAAAAGCTACAAAAAGCTACATGACTAAACGATTGATACAAAATTTTGTCAGACTATATGAAACTTAGCAACGCTAGTGAATAATATTTAAAAATGAAGTTTAGTCAATGCGGAAGTAGGCAAAGAAGTGATGGAAATATTATTACCATTTACAATGGAGATATGATTATCTACTAGAGGAAAATCATTATGTTGTCTTTATTGATGTACCGAAGGAGGAATGATTAAAGAGAATGTTAAAAGAAGGACACATACATTGGAGTGGCAAAGAAATCGCTGCAAAGATGAAAATCGTTATTTTCCAGCTGAGTACATTATAGTACTCATTACACCCAGGATAAGGCAACGAATCAAACGATTAGACAGTAGAAAGAGTGGTTTATTTCACACAAAAAAAGGGACCTTATCTCAGTCCCACTTATTCGCTTTCAAAAAACCAATCCTATTATATATTTCATTTTAATTGAATGAATTTCATAAACCATTTTTTTCAGTCTAAATGTGACCCGAAAAATTACGAGTGCATTTAGATTGTTTCTATTCATTTTGATATTTAAACTTAGATATTACCTTTTTTAATTCCTCAGCCATCGAAGAAAGCAACTGAGCTGATGCAGTAACTTCCTCCATTGAAGCTAGCTGTTCTTCAGCAGAAGCTGCCACTTCCTCTGAAGTTGCTGCATTTTCCTGCGATAGAATAGAAATGTTCGTCACAACACCTTGAGCTTCTTGAACTGCATCTGAAATCTGTTGTGCAATCCCAGAAATCTCAACTATCTGTGGTGTCATTTCTTTCGCGCTCTGAATAATTTGTTCGAATTTCCCGATAGCTCCATTCGTTACTTGTACCCCGTCTTTCACATCTTCAGTAACACGTGCCAAGAGTTGGATTGATCCTTCTGTATCCGCTTGAATCCCTTGAACAATTCCATAAATTTCCTTTGCAGACTGTTGAGATTGTTCCGCGAGTTTCCTCACTTCTTCAGCTACAACTGCAAATCCTTTGCCGTGCTCTCCAGCCCTTGCAGCTTCAATCGCAGCGTTTAAAGATAGAAGATTCGTTTGATCCGCTATTCCAGTAATCACATCAAGAATAGAGTTAACTTCATTCGAACGTTCTTGCAAAGACTTTATCATGTTATTTGATTCCATCACTGAATCATGAATAGCATTCATTTGATTCACGGTGGTAGTTATTGCCTTACCTCCTATTTCTGCTTGCCTAGTAGTGTTATGCGCTAATTCAGAAACTTGCCTAGAATGATCTACGATTGTGCCTACACCTACTGAAATATTTTCTAATGACTGCACATTTTTATCCATTGCATCCATTTGTTTCTCAGCACTGCTTGCCACTGTTTGAATAGATGTAGATACTTGTTCAGTAGCAACGCTTGTCTGTTCGGCATTTGCTGATAGTTCTTCTGATGAAGCAGCAACTTGTTCAGCACTTTGTTCTACTTTTTGAACTAATTCTCTAAGACTCTCTTCCATTGCGTTAAAAGCGGTCCCTAATTGTCCAATTTCATCATTTCTTCGTACTTCAATATGCTCTGTCAAATCTCCTTGACTTACGGTAATTACAGTTTTCTTTAGCTCATTAATTGGTTTAATTATCGATCTTATGATGTACGATACCGCTACTGCTCCAATCATAATTGCAACCAAGATAACGAGAGCAGTTGTTTTGAAGATAGGTGATGCTGCATCACTAATCTCTTTAGAAACGACAAAACCTGCCAATTTCCACCCTGTCAATTCATTGGTGATAAAGGACATTTTACGTTTTTCGTTACCCAAAACATAATCAAATAGGCCTGTTTTTTGTTCGTATAATTTATCTATAAAGTCTCTTTTCTCCTCACTTCCCGCTTCTTCATTAGGATGAGCAATGTATTTTCTACTTTTATCTAAAAGAGCTGCATATCCGTTATCGCCTATCTTAACTTGATTCGTCAACTCTTGAAGATAGCTTAAAGCCACATCAATACCTACAACCCCTGTATGGTCTTTAGTTGTTTGCGAAATAGTGATGACCATTTCTTTAGTGCTAGCAGAAATATAGGGTTCAGAGATGACGATCTCTCCTTTTCTCTCCATTGCATCCTTATACCATCCTCTTTCTCTTGGATCATAGCCACGAGGCATTTCGATATTAGGCTCTCGTACATATAGCCCCGTCTCAGTACCTAGAAGAATTGCTTGTGCTTCAGGATTCAGTCCTATATATTGAGCATATTGGTTTCGTACTTGAGGACAATATTTCTCTTGATATTGTTCTAGTGTTATACTATCTGAAATGAATTCAACATCATGAATCTTTTTTTGTAAGTTATTGTCAATTATTGAATTTAAGAGATTTAAGTTTTCATTAAAACCAGCATACATTTCATGTTCAACAGCATCTTTTGCAGAAGAATAAGCGAGCGAACCAATAATAATAGCAGGAAGAATTAATACCAATAAAAAACTTATTATTAATTTAGTTTTTAAATCTCCCAATTTCCCTAAAATATTTTTCATGAAATGACCTCATCTCAATTAGCTTTATTTTAGTATAATAATTCACATTTTAAGAAAGATTCTTTCAATTTAAAACATATTTGAGAGGACCTTCTACATTGAAAGATCCTCTATTACATTTCTTTTATTCAATTTTTTTGTAATACTTATAAACACCTGTTTTCATTTTTACTTGCAAGGAATCTTCAATATTATCAAACCAAGATTTTTCGACTTCTCCCGGTCTAAAGTTAGCAATTCCCCCTTTTACTTTTATCCATTTCTGTGTATCGTGATCATGGAAGTATCCAGAAATGGATGTTGATAACGGGTGAAAAGGTGCTGCACTGCTATGAATGATTCCATAATAAATATAGCTTTCACCATATTGGTCATGAATCCAATCATCCTCACGATTTAATAACCATAACTTACCCCTGTCAACATTCCCAACTAATTTAGCTCTTTTTTGATAGGTATATTTCACAGAAAATATCCCCTTTATATAGCTTGTTTTACACTAATTGTAAGCTTTCTCTTAACATTGGAATTGCGTCTACAACATGTCGCTGGATCGCAAGCTCTTCTGGTGATAAGCCTAAAGCAAGACCGATCAATTGTGGCAAGTGAAGAACTGGCATAGTGATATCTTCTACGAAATTTTTTTGTGCATCTGGCTGGTAAGCATCAAGCTGCATTTGACATAACGGGCATGGTGTAACTAGACAATCAGCTCCTGACCTTTTCGGCGACAAACAGTTCTTTCCTGTTAAGTTCATGACTTCTTTTTCCGCCGGAAATACAGAGTGGAATCCACAACAAGCAAGACGTTGATCAAAATCAACACTTTCCGCTCCAAGTACTTCTGCAACCATTTCCATTGATTGTGGATTTCTATGATTTTCAAATCCCATAATATTAGGTGGCATTATAATATGGCATCCGTAAAAATTCGCTACTTTTAAACCTGTAAGTGGACGTTTTACTTTTTTCTTTAAACGATCAAGACCGTAATCATCAATTATGGCCCATAATAGATGAGTCACTTCAGCTGTCCCTTTATAGTGCAAGCCTGAACTTCTTAATCCTTGGTTTACCTTATAACGTAACTTTTCGTCTTTATCAACCTTATCCTTAGCAGTCCGAAGCATTAGTGTACATGTATTACAAACAGTGATAATTTTTGTTACTCCTAATTTTTCTCCTAGAGCGATATTACGGGCATTAATACTAGTAGCTAGAAAGTCATCAACGTCTTGAATATGGCTCGCCCCACAGCATGTCCATCCCTTTAATTCGATTAATTCGATTCCTAATGCTTCAGCGACTTTCATCGTTGAAATCATAAGCTCTCCTGCAGCTGATTCTAATGTACATCCTGGAAAAAATGCATATCTCATTAGTTTCTAACCTCCTCGGCATATTTGTAGATCTCTTGCACTCCTTTAATGCCTTCAACTGCTTTTGGCATATGAAGTGGATTAATTTTTCCTTTTTTGATCATCCGAAGGGCGAAAGGTACTTTTGTCGTTGCTGTTTTCAATAGTCCGTCCGTCTTAATTGGCAACATCGTTTCATTTAAGCGCCCTTTATTACGTACATCATCATGGAAGGCAAAGGCATGTTTCGCCCCTTGGTTATTAACTTCACCCATTTTGATGGATTCTTGTCGTAAGTAGGCAATTTGGTCAGTCAAAGGAATTTCTTTTGGACAGCTTGCTACACATTGCATACAATGCAAACATTTCCAGAGCTCGTTTTCATATACTGGTTGAATATGCTCTTCAGGTGATCGGTCTCTTGAATCAACTGCAAAACGATAAGCACGGTTTAAAATGAATGGATCTAAATATGTTCCATCATTTACAGCAAGTTGGTTACATTCTGAAGCACAAACACCACATAGAATACAGTCTGTTGGAGAAGCGATTTTATGGAAATTATCTTCACTTTGAGTAAAACCTTTTTCTACACTACCTTTATTTGTCGGAATTAACCATGGCTTCACTTGTTTCATTTTTTCCATCTTTGGTTCCCAAGCAACAGCAAGGTCTTTAATCACTTCGAAGTTATTTAACGGTTCAAAGAGAAGACTGTTTGTCTGAAAAGTATCTAGAAGTTCATCGAGAGAGGTTTTACATGTTAAAAAAGATTTTTTGTTTACTTGTATGGCGCAGCTTCCGCAAATCGCATGGCGACAAGCAGATGTAAATACAAGTGTTGGATCTAATTGTTCACGAATCGTTGTTAAAACCCAAAGAATCGTTTTTCCTTTTTCATAAGGAAGTTGGTATTCTTGAAACCATACCTTTTTCGTATCGGATCGTTTGATTGTAAATCGTATCGTTCTCATCAGTATTTTCGCTCCTCCGGTTGATATTTCGTAATCGTGACCGGCATATATTCCAGACGATATTCTTTTCCTTCGTTATAAATTAACGTATGTTGTAAGAAGTTTGCATCATCACGATTTGGGAAATCCCCCCTTGAATGGGAACCACGGCTCTCTTTCCGATTAATCGCACCCAACGCCACGGCTTTTGCCAGTTTTAACAGGTTACCAATTTCTACATAGTTGATGAATGACATATTGTACGCTTCAGAGGAGTCTCCAATATAAGCATCATTATATTGTTCAAGCAACTCTGTAACTGTATTGTAGGCTTCAACCATTTCTTCTTCTCTACGGAAGATTCCAACGTTGTACCACATGGTTTCGGCCATTTTATCTCGGATTTCAAACATATTGATTCCAGTCTTTTTCTTTCGAACTGCTTGGAATTTAGCGGTCCACTCAGCTGCTTCCTGTTCTAATTTTGCTGTAGAAGTAAAGGAGCGTTTTTTTGCAGACTTTTGAGCTCCTAAACCAGCGTATTTACCAAACAACACAACGTCAGCTACTGAATTACCACCTAAACGGTTTGCTCCGTGAATCGAGACGGCACAACATTCACCTGCTGCATGGATGCCTTCAATTGGTGTCGCACATGTTTTATAATCACTAACATGAATTCCACCCATCATATAGTGGCAGCTAGGACGAATAGGAACAGGTTCTTTAATCAAATCAACACCCTCAAAGTCCATTGCCAACTCACGTACTTGAGGCAGACGTTCCATAATTTTTTCTTCACCTAAGTGACGTAAATCCATCAGTACATAAGAGGTCATGCCTTCACCGAAGCCACGCCCTTCTTTAATTTCTGTCTCGATGGAACGAGCGACAAGATCTCGTGGTCCTAGTTCCATTTTTTCAGGTGCATAGCGAGCCATAAAACGTTCGCCATCTTTATTGACTAAATATCCACCTTCACCACGGCATGCTTCAGATAGAAGTACACCTGTAGAAGCTAGTCCAGTTGGGTGAAATTGGACAAATTCTGGGTCTTTTAACGGAATTCCAATATTAAAACAAGCAGCCGTTCCGTCACCTGTCATGTTGATAGCATTTGTCGTCCGGCTCCAATACACACGCCCGAATCCACCTGTTGCAAGGACAACAGATTTTGCTTGGATTACGTGAATTTCTCCCGTACGAATATCCATAGCAACTAATCCTTGAAAATTGCCATTTTCAACAGCAAGTGAAAGCAAATACCAATCATCGTGGAATATCACGTTGTTTTTCAAACATTGTTCATACAGGGCGTGGAGGATAACATGGCCTGTTTTATCTGCAGAATAACAAGTTCTAGGGCTTGAAGCTCCTCCGAACGGACGTTGTGCAACCTTTCCATTTTCATCTCGAGAAAATGGAACCCCCATATAATCAAGCTCAGAAATCAGCTCTGGCATATGAGTGGTAAAAAACTCGACTGCATCCTGATCGGCAAGAAAATCGCTTCCTTTTACTGTATCGCGGAAATGTTTTTCAACGGAATCAGTAGAATCGCGATATCCCATCGCAGCATTAATTCCGCCTTGTGCAGCACCTGTATGAGAACGAGTTGGGAAAATTTTACTTAATACAGCTACCTTTAAACTGGGATCCTTACTAGCATAAAGTGCGGACATCATACCTGCTCCTCCAGCACCCACTACTACTACATCATATTTCAGCATAAAAGCGTCCCCCATATCTATTAGATGGAAAATATCGGATTCACTAAAGGAGGTGTGAATTGAACCTCCTCTTTAGCGAATCCACCCTAGTAAACTTAATTAACTAAGATTAGTTATTTCCTTAAAATTAACGAAATATCTAATTTTCAAAAACTTGTTAGTAAATTCACATAAGGTTACAAAATACAATACATATTTCTCTTTATCGAATGTATTCGAGTGTATAATTCTTTTTCAAAGAACACTCTTATCCTTGCTGGTTTGAAAACTATTATTTTGCTCCTACTAATTCTTTCTCAGCAATTCCCGGTGCTGTCATTTTAATTGGATCTAAAATCATGTCTAATTCAGCTTCAGTTAAGACCTTCTTCTCAAGCACAATCTCTCTCACCTGTCTTTTACTACTAATGGCTTCCTTAGCAATTTCTGCGGCTACTTCATAACCAACATGCGGATTAATTGCTGTGATGATTCCGACACTATTATTCACGTAGTCTTCAAGTCTCTCTTCATTAGCTGTAATACCGCTAACACAATATTCATTGAATACAGTAAACACATTTGTCATTACTTTAATTGACTGTAGTAAATTGAAAATAATCACTGGTTCCATTACGTTCAAGTCAAACTGTCCTGCTTCAGAAGCCATACTAATTGTCAAGTCATTTCCAACCACTTGGAAAGCACTTTGGTTCAGTACTTCAGCCATAACAGGATTTACTTTTCCTGGCATAATTGATGATCCTGGTTGGCGAGGTGGTAGATTAATTTCTCCAAATCCACAGCGTGGACCAGAAGCCATCATTCTTAAATCATTTGCAATTTTCGACATGTTTAACATACAAATTTTAAGTGCAGAGGATACTTCAACATAGCTATCTGTATTTTGTGTACCATCTACAAGATTGTCAGCCCCAGTTATTGGAAGGTTTGAATATTTCGCTAAATATTCAACCACTTTTTCGATATATTTTGGATCTGCATTTAAACCCGTACCAACCGCTGTTGCACCCATATTAACAGCATAAAGATGGTTTCTTGATGATTTGATACGGTCTATATCTCTTTGCAGTACTAATGCATACGCTTTAAATTCTTGACCAAGACGAATCGGCACCGCATCTTGTAAATGCGTCCGTCCCATTTTGATAACTCCATCAAATTCTGTTGCTTTATTTAAAAACTCTTTATGAAGATCTTCCATTGCTTCAAGAAGTTTATCCAAACCAGTTAATGAAGAAAGATGCATTGCAGTTGGGAAAGCATCGTTTGTTGATTGTGCCATATTCACATGGGTATTAGGGCTAATGATGCTATATGAACCTTTCTCTTCCCCGAGTATTTCTAACGCACGGTTTGCAATTACTTCATTGGCATTCATATTGATTGAAGTACCGGCTCCCCCTTGAATCGGGTCAATAATAAACTGCTCTGACCATTTTCCTTCTGCAACTTCCTCAGCTGCTTTTACAATTGCCTCTGCAATCTTGCTATCAAGTTGACCAATCTCCGCATTTGCTAAAGCACTACATTTTTTTACAATTCCTAATGCTTTAATAAGTCCCTCTTCAATTCTATATCCTGTAATAGGGAAGTTTTCAATCGCTCTTAACGTTTGAATCCCATAATATGCCTCTGCAGAAACTTCCTTTTTACCTAATGAGTCTTTTTCAATTCTAAATTGAATGTTAGTCATTGTAGTCATCTCCATATTTTTTTTTAACTAGTTCAGAGTGCAACTGTACTTAATAAAAATAACGATACAAAACTCACTGACAACGGAAACTAATCTTGATACTATGAAATTGTTGAATTTTCTAAAGTAAGCGATTACAGCGGCAACTGTGGTATTAGTTCCATAATTGACTAATTCCGATTCACCATCCTTGTGAAATACTTAACATAAATAAATAAGAAGTTTCGGTGTCGAACGCAGCGACAGGAAAGGTTCAATATTTATGTTGTCTTTATCATAAAGAGTGACCTACCGGAAACTACAAAAAGTAACAAGTATCTATCGGTTTATAATGAATTGTCATAATTCCCCCCCACCATAACAAGTGAAAACCTATTACAATATAAAGGGTGATTAGTAGGAAAGGAGGAGTTTCATTATAAATGAAGTAGGGAGTCTAAACGGTCTACTGACAGAGAAGAGTATAATGAGGAATAATGTATTCATCTATATCTGTTTAATGCTTGCTGTGTCTTTTGGGGGAGAATTTAAGTTCTATCCACTACCGGTGGATATTCGTGTCAGCTTGGGAACACCTATTTTTTTCTTTTTTTTACTCTGGTCACAAAAAATAAAACCGATAAAGGCAGGTTTTCTCGTCGGCATTTCCGTTGTCATATTCCGTACATCTTTAGCTACTCTATGGACACCAAATGTAAGTTGGACTGAGGAACTACAATATCATGCTCCTGTCTTTTTTTATTATTTTGTATTCGGAATATTTTTTCACCTTTTTAAAACAAGATCATTTTACAACCGTCCTCTTATTATTGCTTTAATTGGAATGGTGCTTGAAAACACAGCAAGTATTGCAGAAATCTTTTTCAGACATTATTTTTCAAGTGACTGGGTTTCTCTAAATGTGCTCTTCACAATTTTTATTACTAGTTTTTTTCGGAGTTTTTTTGTATTAGGATTTTTCAACTTTTTTCTCTTACGGGATTCAAATATTACTGAGGCTATACAAAGAAAGAGAAACGAAGAAATGCTCGTATTAGTCTCCGATTTATTTGTAGAAATGGTGCAATTGAAAAAATCAATGAAAAACGCTGAAAATACTACGAAAGCTTGCTATCATCTTTATCGTAATTTAATGAACGATGGGAATGAAAATGTAAAAGAGGCTCTGCATATCGCTGGAGAGATTCATGAAATAAAAAAAGACCATCAAAGAATCTACTCTGGATTATCGAAACTTAAAGTAAAAAAACTCTCGACCGATTTAATGCAAATCGAAGAAATTATTAATGTAGCTATTGAATGCAACCGTAGATATGCAAAGATGCTAGAAAAGTCAATTCATTTTGAAGTAAACATTTCGGGAGAACACCCACACTATAATTGCTTTCTTGTATTGTCTATTATCAATAATCTTGTTGCTAATTCGATCGAAGCTATCGAGACAACTGGTCGTATATCAATTTTAGTTGAAAGAATTAATGAAAACGCTTTTTTTCAAATCCAAGACAATGGGCCTGGGATTCCGTTGAATAAACTTGCAATAGTTTTTGAGCCCGGTTATACAACGAAGTATGACGATTCTGGAATCGCATCTAACGGGATTGGACTATCCCATATTAAAGAAGTGATTGAGAGCTTAAATGGAGAGATTCAACTTAATTCAGATCAAAAACGGCGAAACACAGCCTTCGTCATTCAATTGCCAATAAAAACTATCAATTACATGGAGTGATAATTTTGAAGTTTTTCATTGTAGATGATTCCCCTGCAATTAGAGCAATGTTATCTGAAATTATTAATCTAGAAGGATTAGGTACTGTTGAAGGAGAAGCAGAAGATGGTATCAATGTAAATTATGAACTCCTTAACAATAAAGCAATTGACATCCTACTTATCGATTTGTTAATGAATGAAAGAGACGGTCTAGAAACAATTAGGACTCTTTCTCCCAATTATAAGGGGAAAATAATCATGATTTCTCAAATTGCACAGAAGGAAATGGTAGCTGAAGCCTACCTGCTTGGGATTGATCATTTTATTACAAAGCCTATCAATAAGTACGAGGTTGTTAGCGTAATACAAAAAGAAACGAAACATTATTTACAAGAGAAATCGATTATAAATATTCAACAGTCATTAAAATCTTTAACTAACTTTCACCAAGAAACTGGAAAAGAAAAAACTTTTGAACCGAAGCTTAAGGTTCATACTACCGGAATCATACATTATGGGAATAATACATTAATGAAATTAGGGATTGGCGGAGAAAGCGGATATTATGACTTATTGAATATTATTGAATATCTATTTAATTTAGAAAATAGTTGTCCAACGAGATTTCAATTTCCTTCATTAAAACAACTTTTCGAGAAAGTGGCTGTCGAGAACAGCAAGTCTCCTTTTCCCGAACCATGCGCAATTAATAAGGAAGCAAAAGCGAGTGAACAAAGGGTTCGAAGAACAATCCACCAAGCATTAAATAATCTTGCTTCTTTAGGATTAACTGACTATGCAAACCCAATATTTGAAAGTTATGCTTCTAAATTTTTCGATTTCACTCAAGTAAGAATGAAAATGCTAGAATTAGAAGGCAAAAAAACATGTCAAGTTCCATCCAGATTAAATATTAAAAAATTTATTGAAGTTTTATATATAGAATCTAAAGAATCAATGGATGAATAAAAGATGAATACTCCCCTAACAATTTCTAATTTAGCGCATACCTAGAATAGTTATTGTGAAAGACTTCACAATATTTTTATTCAAAAAGGGATAAATAATGACCGTTGTTACACTTTTGAAAGTATGACAACGGCCACCTTATTATATTGACTCTTTTCTAATAAAATTTTTCATTAAAAAAGCAGTATCTAGCTTGTAGTTGTATTAGTAAATTAATAATTTGTTCAACATTAAAAGGCTACAAAATTAATCTACCGTTTTAAAAAAGATAGTGAGCTACTATTTTTATAAAGGCTTTTTCTATATTTAGTAATGCTCTTTCATCGATATCAAATTTAGGATGATGATGCGGGTATGCAGTATCCTTGTTATTATTTTGTGAGCCTACATTGAAAAAGGCACCCGGTTTTTCTAATAAATAGTAGGAGAAATCTTCTGCGCCCATCGATTGTTCCATTTTAAGTACATTTTCATCTGAAAATTGTTCTACAAATAATTCTTGGATTATTTTCGATTCTTCTGGATGGTTATACAATGCTGGATAGCCATTTAAGAAATCGATAGAATAAGTTGCGCCATGCGCCTTCGTAATCCCGTCAACGATGTTTCGGATTTTTTCTTCGATCAGCTTGCGGACTTCTGCTTCATAAGTGCGGACCGTTCCTTCCAAAACAGCAGTATCTGGAATTACATTAAAGGCTGCGCCAGATTGAAAAACGCCGATTGTCACAACAGCTGATTTAAGTGGATCAACTCCACGACTAACGATCTTTTGCAAGCCGCTTACGATATCACTTCCGATCACAATCGGATCAATCGAATCCTGTGGTCTTGCCCCATGTCCTCCGATTCCTTGAATAATAATTTTAAATTTATCAACAGCAGCATTTACGTATCCATCACTAATGGAAACCGTTCCGATTGGTGTTTGCGAATCAAGGTGGGCACCGAAAATATAATCCACACCATCCAATACACCATCTTCAACCATAAACTTCGCTCCTCCTGGAGGAGTTTCTTCCGCAGGCTGAAATAGAAAAATGATTGTTCCCTTTATTTTGCTTTTGAATTTAGCTAATGTTTGTGCTGTACCAAGTAAAGCCGAAGTATGTCCATCATGACCACATGCATGCATGATACCAGGTTTTTGGGATTTATATGGAACATCTTTTTCATCTTGAATCGGTAATGCATCAAAATCAGCTCGTAGCGCAAGCGTTTTCCCAGGCTGCTCGCCTTTTAAAATGCCGATTAAACCATGCCCGCCAATATTTGTTTTTACCTCCAAGCCAAAGCTCTGCAATTTATCTGCGATATAACTAGCTGTCTTAGATTCCTGAAATGATAATTCCGGATTTTGATGCATATATCTTCTCCAGCTAACCACTTCTTCGAAATGATTTTCCATAGCAGAAAAAATTTCTTCTATTGTTAGCATTGACATGAATTTCACTCCTTCATTTTTACATTCACATACTGGATATTTTCTTTCTAAACTTATTTTAGCATTAATAACAGCATTCGTTATAAAGTGAAACTTACTCAGTGGGGGTTTTTAGACGCACAGGACGTGCAAGTGCAGACGTTGCGTTCTTAGTCTGCCTTCATCCCTCACTAAGTGTTAGTCACGCAGAGCCTGATTGACTTTTCTAAGGGCTGATGCCCAAAGAAAGGTCTTATTTCACCAATCACGCTCATAACGCCACGTCCTGTCCGTCATCGGGCTTTTACGGGCTGTTAGACCCGACGACCCCCGCTTAAAATTTTTGTTTCTCTCTTCTTGAAGCGGAGGTCTTACGACATACAGGACGTATTAGTGCCGACGTTGCCAAAGGACGTGGCGTTCTTAGTCGGCCAGCCCGTTAATGCCGGATAAAAATAAGAAAAGGAGCTATCCGATAAAAACGATTTAAGAAAAATAAGCGTTTTTAATCACTCAATTCTTTTCGTTTTCTTGCACTACAGGGAAAAAAGGCTAATGGTTCCATTAATCCCTCATGAGACCTCTACTTGCGTGAAATTGCAGAGGCTGTGGTCGCATAACGCTCTCATGTGACCTCTGCTCACGAAAAAATGCAGAAGCTGTGGTCGCATAACACTCTCATGTGACCACTACTAACAGTAAAATGCGATAGATGTAGTCGCATAGCACTCTCATGTGACCTCTACTTGCGACGAAATGCAGGAGCTGCGGTTCCATTATACCCTCATGCGACCACCTCAAAGAAAAAAAGGCTAACCCATGGTCGCATTGTATTTCTTAATACGACACCCTAGCGATGATTTCAAAATAACGAATAAGGGCTGTCCGATTTGGACAGCCCTTCGTCTAACGTCTTAAAGGGAGCTTTTTATAACTTAAACTTAATTCTCATTCGTTACAACTTCAATTCCCTTACGCAACGTATTACTAATCGTACATGCTCTTTCAGCAGAAACAATTAGCTTCTTTTTATACTCCTCTGAGAAATGTTCAGGAAGCGTAATTATCAATTCACATTTTTCAAAGCGGGATGGGCTGTCAGGAGCCTTCACTGCTCTCACTTCTACAGAGAATTCATCTTCTCCAACTTCCACACCATCACGTTCGAACATTTTTTGCATGACAATAACCATACACATTGCTAATGAAGCTTCAAGCATTTCCTTCGGATTAAGCCCTTCGGAGTTCGGGGTGAAACTTCCTTCCACCTGCAATCCTACTCCATTATATACGCCATAACTACCATTGCTTTTCTTTATAAGTGTCATAATTTTTTCTTCCTTCCGTAAAAAGAGCGTTCTTCATTTATACAAATGGCAAGCAACAAAATGCCTAGGAGCCATTTCTTTTTTAACAGGGATCTCGCTCCTACAAATATCCATCACATGTGGGCATCTTGTATGGAATATACAGCCAGATGGCGGATTTAGAGGGGATGGTATTTCACCCTTTAGAACAATTCGTTCTCTTTTCTCCGTTCGATCTGCTCGTGGAACGCTTGAAAATAATGCCTGCGTATATGGATGAAGCGGCTTGTCAAACAAGCTGTCTGTCGGTGCTTCCTCCAGAATTTTCCCTAAATACATCACACCAATGCGATCAGAAATATGGCGGACGACACTAATATCATGCGTAATAAAAAGGTATGTGAGCTGAAACTCTGTCTGCAGTTGCTTTAATAAATTTATAATCTGTGATTGAATCGAGACATCAAGGGCAGAGACGGGCTCGTCACAGATCATAATTTTCGGATTAACAATTAACGCACGGGCAAGTCCAAGACGTTGCCTTTGCCCACCAGAAAATTCATGTGGATAGCGATAATAATGTTCTGGCTGCATCCCCACTTTTTGCAGCATTTCAAATACTCGTTCTCGTCGTTCTCTTTTATTCCCCATTGAATGAATAATTAACGGCTCTTCTAATATTTGACCAATCCGTTTACGAGGGTTCAATGAAGAGAACGGGTCTTGAAAAACGATTTGCAAATCTTTACGCAGATCGCGTAGATCTTTTTTCGACATTCGGAAAATATCTTGATTGTGATAAAGTGCTTTTCCTTCAGTTGGTTCTGTCAGGCGCAGGACCGTTCTACCAGTTGTACTTTTTCCACTTCCTGATTCACCGACCAAGCCGAATGTCTCCCCTTCATATAATTGAAACGAGACATCATTAACAGCTTTCACTTGCCCTTTTACTCCACCTAAGCGCCCTAATTGACCTGTTACCGGAAAATATTTTTTCAAGTTTTGAACGTCTAACAGTGGTTCTGAATGATGATTATCTTGAAGAGACATGCTTGCCCTCCTCATCTTGGATGATTTTTTCATAATGCCAGCAGCGAACCTTTTGTGACCCTTTATGCACTCGCAGCTCTGGTGCGTTTTCCCGGCAGAGATCATCAGCAAATGGGCAACGTGTGGCAAAACGGCAGCCTGTCGGAACATGATTTAACGAGGGCACTGTCCCTTCAATCACATGAAGCTCTTGCGAACGGTCTCCATCTAATTGCGGAATTGACTTCAATAGACCTCTTGTGTACGGATGAAGCGGGTTTGAAAATAGACTATCTTTATCTGCTTCTTCCACAATTTGTCCTAAATACATGACCATAACTCTTGTACAAATTTCCGCAACAACGCCGAGATCATGTGTAATAAAAATAACCCCCATCCCGAGGTCCTCATTCAATTGTAAAATTAAATCTAAAATTTGCGCCTGAATGGTTACATCCAATGCTGTAGTTGGTTCGTCAGCGATTAGTAGCTTAGGCTGACAGGAAAGAGCCATTGCAATCATTGCACGTTGCTGCATCCCACCTGAAAGCTGGTGCGGATATTCATCTACACGTTTCTCAGGAGCAGGAATCCCCGTAAGCCTCAGCATTTCAATCGCTTTTGCATAGGCTTCTTTTTTTGAAACCTTCTGGTGCAATAAAATAGATTCTCTAATTTGATCACCAATCGTATAGACAGGGTTCAATGAGCTAAGCGGGTCTTGAAAAATCATTGAAATCTCATTTCCGCGAAGCTTTTGCATTTTTGAAGTGGAATAATTCAATAGGTTCTCACCTTTATAGCGAATTTCCCCTTCATATTTAGCTGTATATTTTTCATCAAATAATCGCATGATTGATTGGGACATAACACTTTTCCCACATCCAGATTCTCCGACAACGCCGAGAATTTCACCTTCATTTACATGGAAGCTTATACCATCTACAGCAGTAACACGCCCCCGTTCAGTGTAAAAATGGGTTTTTAGATTATTCACTTCCAAAAGAGGTTGCTTCTCCATGAATTTACCTCCTATTATATCAATTTCGTCTCGGCGAAATTGCGCCCAGATTTTTATCGAGCAAGCTCGATAAATTTCCTTTAAAAAATCTGAGGCATCCGCCAGAGGCTTAACTTCATTCAGCCGGATTTTGAACTCCCACTGAATTAGATAACCTTTTCGCGTTCATCTCCCACTTACAAAAATGAGAGACTTCTGCTGAATGAAGTTAAATATCTATTTAATTCTTATTCTTTTCCTTGAGCTATGAGGATCAATAAAGTCTCTTAACCCATCTCCTAAGAAGTTTAATCCTAATACGGATAAAATAATCGCTAAACTTGGAAAGACAACCATCCACCAAGCTTTAAAAATAACGAGCTTACCGGCAAAGAGAATGTTCCCCCAGCTTGGTTCAGGGGCTGGAATTCCTGCACCAAGAAAGCTTAGTGCTGCCTCAGAAATGATCGTCTCAGCAAAAACAAATGTTGCTTGAACAACAAGCGGTGAAATTGTATTTGGGGCGATATGCCGCCAAATAATTCGAAATGTACTTGCCCCTTGTGCATGCATCGCTTCAATATAAGTCTGTTCTCGAATGACTAGGGCAGAGGAACGGACAATCCGAGCAATATTAGGCGTAAATACAATGCTTAACGCAATGATCACATTTGTTGCTGATGGTCCTAAAGCAGCCATTAACGCGATCGCAAGAAGAATTCCTGGAATCGACATTAATCCATCACAAATTCTCATTAAAATATGATCAAGCACCGTGTAATAGCTAGCATAAAGACCGATAATCATTCCTAAAATGGATGAAATAACCGTTACTGTTAGGCCAACCCCTATCGATACTTGCGCTCCATAAACAATTCGTGTCAACAAATCACGGCCAAATTCATCCGTACCTAATAAATGCATGGCACTAGGAGCTTGTAACCGTTCTGCTACCTTCATTTCGTATGGATCAAACGACATAAGTGATGGTCCAATTAGAGCTGTTAACATTAAAACTATAAAAATAATACTTCCGAATACCATTAATTTATTTGATAAAAATCGTTTAATAAACAATTGACGTTGTTGTTTTTTAAGGCTGGATTTTATCTGCTCGAATTCATTCTTTCTCTCGATTGCTTCCATTTCCAACCTCCTCCCTATTTACGCTCAAGTCTAACGCGCGGATCAATAATACCATAAAGCAAATCTACAATTAAATTAATCGATACATAGATTAGGGTAACGAATAAGACAACGCCTTGAATAACGGCGAAATCCCGGCGCTCAATTGAATTAATAATTAGCTGACCGATTCCAGGAATATTAAAGATCGTTTCTACTACGACAGCCCCTGTCACTAATGTTGCAAAGGATTGTCCTATCACAGTAAGAATAGGAAGAAAGGCATTGCGAAGAGCATGCTTATAAACGACTTTATGTTCCTTAACACCTTTCGAACGAGCCGTTTTGATAAAATTCGTATTCAAAACCTCTAGCATTGATGATCGAGTCATACGTGCTACAAGTGCAGTCTGAATTGCCCCTAATGAAATAGCTGGTAAAATTAAATATTGAAAATGATTCCATATGCCATTACTTAATGGCTCATAACCAGCTACTGGCAGCCATTGTAATTTTACACCAACTAATAACATCAGTAATAACCCAAGTAAAAAACTTGGTATTGTCATTCCTAATAAGGAAACAGCCATGAGAGACTGATCGGTAACAGAACCACGGCGGTAGGCTGCAATAATTCCAATTGGAATCGCTAGAACTAACGCAACAACCTCAGCTATAATCGCTAATGAAAGCGTCGGTCCTAAATGATTTAAAATTGCCTCCGTTACTGGCTCCTTCATAAAGTATGACTGACCGAGATCACCATGGAACACGCCACCTATCCAATTAAAATATTGCTGGTATATCGGTAGATTAAGTCCCATCTCATCTCGTAGTGCTGCAATCTGCTGCTCCGTTGCTTCTAGTCCTAGAATGACAGAAGCAGGTTCACCTGGAGTTAAATGGACGATCATAAAGATCGCAATGGAAACAACAAACAAAACTGGTACGAGTGAAAAAATACGTTTTAAAATATAAATAATCAAAGGGAATCCCTCTTTTTCTTGAAACTTATTCACTACATGTAAGCAATGCGAAGCCTCCATTACTAAAATAGCAATGGAGGACACCTAAAATCAAATTTATTTAATTACTTTCGAATTCCATACAATTGGTCCTTCAAACACTTCAAAACCTTCAAGTTTGTCAGTAGTCGCTAAAATACTCTTATATTGACCAATTGCTGTTGATGGTAAGTATTCATACATGAAGCCTTGTAATTCATCCCATTTTGCTTTTGCTTCTTCTGGTGTTGCGCTTGAGCGAATTGCTGTTAGCAATTCAGTGATTTTCGGATTATCGACTCCAGCCCAATCACGTGTTACCGGTAATAATTGTGGAGGCGTTGGTTGATAACCGTTACTTGTAATGAAAATATCCCATGATTTAAAGTCGTTTTTATGATCCATAAAGGTTGGGAAATCGTAATTATCTACTTTTACATTCACACCTAATTGTCTTAACTGTTCTTGAACAACAAGAGTAGCTGTATACATTTCTGCATAGTCAGCAGTTGTAAGCAATCTAACTTCTTGTCCATTATAGCCTGCTTCTTTTAATAACTCTTTCGCTTTTTCTACATCACCTATGTTGTAGAATTCCTTACCAGCATCACTTGCCCATTGCTTTTGATTCGGGTTCATATAACCAGGATCCAATGTATAAAGCTCATCATTAACAAAGCTTGCCATCATGATTTCGTCCATTTTCAAGCCTGTTTGAATCGCTTGTCTCAGCTTATTATCAGCCAATACACCCTCGTTCGTATTATAAAATAACGTTAATGTACCGCCAACGAATGGATGTAATTCTACATTTTTCACTTGGCTAAGTTGTTCATAGTTTTCAATTGGAATACTTTCAGCAATATCATACTTTCCAGTCTGAATCCCAGCGACACGTGTTGAGTGATCAGTTACAAAATGATAGTAAATATCATTAACAAATGCTTCTTTCTTTCCTGATAACCCACTAGCTTCTTGTTCAACAGCTTTGTAATCGTCGTTTTTAACTAAATGGATATATTGGTCTTGCTTCCATTCTTCAAATTTAAATGGACCTGTACCGATATATTCCGTCACTCCCTCTGCTGGAGCAGATTCAATGATTCCCTTTGGCATAATGGCTGGGAATTGAGCCTTTGATGCCATAATAATTAACGCATCAGATGTCGCTTTTTCTAATTTCAAAACAGCAGTGTATTCATCTTGAGCTTCAAATTTTGCGTTCGCTAACAATGCTTTCGCGCGAGATGATTTCTCTAACCAGCGATTCATTGAAGCCACGACGTCTTCGGAAGTCATTTCTTTGCCATTATGAAACTTAATGCCTTCTCTTAAATGAAATATATACGTCATCCCGTCATCACTTGCATCTACAGACTCAGCAAGCATTGGTACAGGCTTATAATCCTTATCGAACGCCATAAGCGGTTCGAATATCGCTCCTGCAATATTAAGTGCCGCTTGTGATACAGTCATAGCCGAATCTAAAGTTGGCGGTTGCGCAGTAATCGCAACATTCATTTCAGTTGCATAATCTTTCTCTGCAGTCGTTCCTTCATTACCTTTTGATTCTGATTTGTCGGTTGTTTTATTGCAGCCAATAATTGAAATAGCTAGCAACCCTAATATAAGAAACATTCCTATTTTTTTCATTCTTACCTCAGACCCTCCTGCTGATAAACAAATAATTAAGTCTCTTCTATTCCTATTTATTCTACCTATATTATGCCCCAGTTGGAATTAATTCTTGAACATATTACCTTGTAGATAGTTTTCATCCGCAATTCATACCTTTTACATAGGAATTATAGGTTATTGATGCTAATAAAATAATAACCTAGCTGGACTAGGTTGTCAACGAATTATCAATCGAATCGAAAACGCGAATATATATAGAACTTATTCATCGGTAAAAACGAATTTCTATATCAAAAAAGGAGAATTCAAGATTTATTGTAATCATTAATTAACGAGAGAAATAGAATAAAAGTCACATGGCTGAAAAGTGATTTTCCCGTAAAAAATAAGGGTTGCTCCAAAGCTTGAGCGGAAAAATAGCTTGAAAAAAATGAAAGCAATCACTTTTGAAGAGTTTCGGGGGAAAATGTAGCATGAAAACAGTTAAAGTAGTACTTTAAAAGAGCTTAAAACGTTCTCAAAGTTAAGAGAAGGGACTGTCTTATCGGACAACCCCTTCTTCATAATCATTGTTTTCAAACCCTATTCCACCTATAAAAAGAGGGGTTTTAACTTATTATTTCGCTATTGCCCCCATCCCCTCTAATATAACTTTTGCATCTTGATTTAAGTAATCCACTGCCTCTTTTCGCAGTAAGAGCTTTGCTTTATCCTTTATTATAATTTTTAATGATCTTAAATCGAATTTAGCTGCATAGGAGTTTATAGCAAGCAATGTAGCCATATCCTGCCTTGAAATAGGATTCTTTCCTGACTCTTCTCTTTCAATAATAATGTTGTAAATTTCTCGAGCATTATTTTTCAAGTGAAGTCTTTGCTTCTTCATGATATCAAGATTATCTTCGATTAATTTCCGAGTTGTTATGAAATCCAGTTCCTCTGCAAATTTATTAATTTGTTTAATTAATTCCTCAGGCTTCATCAAATTTCACCTCTCTACCTCTCATTTTTCTCAAAAAAAAATTGACTATTTTAAAAAATAAAATAGCCAATCGAACTTTTTATATAAATAAAAAAAAGTCTTATCACATTGGCAACCTGGCAATCATTGTGAATAGATGAAGCATCTATTTACTTTAGACCCATGGCTTTGCGTCCTATCCTTTCAAATAGTTTGCCTTTATCAAATTATATAGGTATATAATACTATTACTTTCGTATTGTATTATGAAGTTCTCCCTTTTTCAACATTATACTACATTTTTCAACATCATTTCCCCTCATAATGACTCATTATTTAGAAAACCACGCGAGTCTTTAGGACTGTTTTATTTCGTCGTTTAGTGCTGAGCTAGACGATTAGTCTCATTCAATATTCTTCATTAAAAAAATGCTGCCCCATTCTTTGATGGAGAAGCACCTTTTTCACATTCAATATATATAAAGAGTGATACTCTAGCATTATTTCTTAATTTTATTATAGGTCAAGCCAGAGATTTAAATTTTGTAAAGATAGATCGACTTTTGGAACAATTTTTATTTCTTTTTTTGTTTTTAAAAAAACTAGGAAGTTTTTCACGTCTTCAATCGCTTGTACGAAGGAAATTGTTTTGAAATTATTTGAACAATGATACTTCAAGTAATTGATCAAATCTGTTTGTTTGACGAAAGTTAAATAATGAATACTTGTATGGTTGTATAAAAACATACACATCCGGTCTAATGATTGTTGTTTCTCTTCATCCATATTAAAATTATTTTGAAACTGTGATTGCAATAAATCGTATCGCGAGTATTCACTTTTTAACATGCTCAATGAGCTCCTTTCAAACTTTTCTAGGCACTACTTCAGCTTCATGTATAAAAACGATGCCATTAAGTTTCTGCTTACTTTCCAATCTCCCCAAATTGGCAGCATTTTTTCACCATAAGGCTATATTTTGCTGTGCAGAAGCTACTGTTTTTCGTTTTTTCATAAGCTAGCTCTTCAGACGCTTTTAGACTTTTTTTACAAAAAAAATTGGCCATTCTAAAAAAATAGAATAGCCAATAGCATTTTTATATATAAATAAAAAAGTCTAATCATTGGTAACCTGGCAATCATAGCTATTAGATATCATATCAATAACGTTAGACCCACGGCTTTGCGTCCTATCTTTTCAAATAGTTTGCCTTTATCAAATTATTTAATAGGTAAATTATACTAATTCATTCGTATTATATTACTATTTTATGCATTTTTCAACAAATTCCTTCATTTTTCTTCAAAATTCTCAAAAAAAGCTTGGATCCAGCAAAATAATGGATCCAAGCTTTTTCGTTAAGATAGATGTTGCTGTAGAAATTCAACGACCTGCTTTAGTGCAGCTTGAACATTTGGATTATGAAAATCCTTTTCAAATACATGCTCACCATTCGGAATTGTAATTAATTTCGCATCAATGCCTTCCTTTATTAAAGCTGCACGCATAAAATCAGACTGCTCATATGGTACATCGATGTCATTCGTACCATGTAATAATAGTGTTGGCGGAAAGTCTTTTGGAATATTGCTAATCGGACTCAAGTTTACTATTTTCTCTTTGTCGATTACTGAATTCATACCCGTTATTTCCTGAATCCATTCACCTGTCTGTCTAGCATATAAATAGAGAAGAAAACGTTCATGGACAGTTCCTTCTGTTAAAATCTTATTAGAAATAAGGCTTTTTGCCATTTGCTTAGGAACTTTAGCCTTTTCATTATAATATTTATTTGGCGTAGTTGCCCAATCCGCACTAATATCTCCATACCCATAAAAGGAAACAATCGCACGCGGCTTCTTGTGAAAATGACCTGTATTAAGTGCTAAATAACCGCCTGCTGATCCGCCAACTACCGCTATTCTATTCGGATCAATGCCGAATTGCAGAGGTCCTTCCGTTTCTATCCAGTGGAGTGCATCTTGAACATCCTCAAGAATTTCTGTTAATTTTGTTTCAGGTGCCAGTCGATAATCAATGGAGAATAACGCAAAACCGCTATTATGATATAGTTCTATTATTTCCTCCTGAATATCCTCTCTCGTTCCCCAGAGCAAGCCACCCCCGTGAATATAAACAATTACAGGTGCATTTTCTTGATTCGCTCCATAAAAATCAGCCTTAATTTCAAAACGTTCCTCTTTTTTATAAATAATGGTGTTTTTCATCATTGTTGTTCACGTCCAATCAAATAAAAATCAAAATTTATCAATATGCTTCTGCAGGCTTGTCCTATTTATCCTTTCACTCTTGCTGAATGAAGGACTGCCTCCTCTAATAGATCAATACCGAGCATAATATCATCTAAATCGGTGTATTCGTCGGGATGATGACTTAATCCATCAACAGATGGAACAAAAATAAGGGATGTCGGCCCAAGCCCCGTCATATTCATGGCATCATGACCTGCCCCGCTATGCATGACTTCATAAGGAAGGGATTTTCGCTCGCAAATTGCTTTCATTTCCTCCATTAAATCTGCGGAAAGCAGCACTGGTTCTTCCATGCTAATAATCTTTGCGTCAATGTCCAGTTCTCTTCTTTCCTTTACTGATATTATTTTATCATAAACATGATTTAATACGCGATGTCTTGAATCAATTGAAGTTGATCTTATATCCATTTTTAATTCAACCTCACCTGGAATAACATTCATCGCTCCTGCTGGAATCGCTAAAACACCAATCGTACCGACCGTCCCAAAAGCTTGTTCAGCCTTAGCCGCTCTTTCTAGCTCCAATGCAAGCTCTGAAGCACCTAGAAGCGCATCTTTTCGCAGATCCATTGGGGTTGTTCCCGAATGTGAAGCCTGCCCAACTATTTTTATGAGCAACCTTACCGGAGCCGCTATCCCAGTAACAATTCCGATTTTCTTCTTATTGTTTATAAGTACAGGGCCTTGTTCAATATGTAGTTCATAGTATGCCTTAAATTCTTCCTTTGCTCGACTCGCTTCTTCAATGCGATTGAAATCAAGGGCACAAAGAGAAAATGCCATTTCCATCGTAATCCCATCCCGATCCTGTAAATGTCGATATTTCTCTTTATCAATAAGTCCAGCCATTGCCTTACTGCCAACGGTTGAGACGCCAAAACGTGATGATTCTTCACAGGCAAAGGCAATAATTTCAATCGGATGATCGGTAATGATCGCTTTATCATTCAGCCGTTTAATCACTTCAAGAGCTGCTGTTACTCCTACAACCCCATCATACTTCCCACCTTGGTAAACAGTATCTAAATGTGAGCCCATCACAACAGGGGGAAGTCCTTCCGTATTCCCTTCTCTTCTCGCAATTATATTACCGCATGGATCGAGTCTAATTGCTAGATTTTCAGCTTTGCACATCCGCATGAAGGCATGTATGCATGCTTGTTCTTCATTCGTATAGGCCACTCTTGTGATTCCAATTTCACTCGCATTGTATTGGTTCATTTTATTTAAAAGGATTTCATATCTTTCCTTAGATCCCATACGACCGCCCCGCTTAGCTATTATTTTCTTAATAGAGAAATGCTGCCTCCAATAGAAGAGGGCAGCAGTTTTTTTAATCCTTTACTTTTAACAATCGTAAAGAATTTAGCACAACAATGAGTGTTGCTCCCATATCCGCAAAAATCGCCATCCATAAAGTGAGCCATCCAGGAATGATTAACAGTAATGCAATTATTTTCAACCCAAGTGCGAAAGTAACATTTCCTTTAATAATTCCTAATGTTCTTCGGCTTAATTCAATTGTATAAGGGAGCTTCTGGAGGTCATCTGCCATTAAAGCGATATCAGCTGTTTCAATGGCTGTATCCGTCCCTGCTCCTCCCATTGCAATCCCAACAGAGGCTGCTGCTAGAGCAGGAGCATCATTGATTCCATCGCCAACCATTGCGACCTTTCCATATTTCTCTATTAATGATTTAATCGTTGCTAATTTATCTTGTGGCAATAATTCCGCCTTTACTTCGCTTAAGCCAACAAGACTTGCGATCGCCTTTCCTGTTGCCTTGTTATCTCCAGTTAACATGATCGTTTTTTCAATGCCGATATTTGAAAGCTTTTGAATAACATTAGCACTGCTGTCGCGCAGCTTATCTGCTACAGCAATTAAACCGATTAATTCATTTTTTGTGCCTAGTAAAACAACCGTTTTCCCCTCTATTTGTAAAGCTGTTATTTTCTCTTTATGTGCTGCTTGAACATTGCTGAATTCTACAAAAAGATTTGGACTTCCAATATAGTACTTCTGCCCGTTAACGATCGCTTTCGCACCCTTACCTGTAATCGATTGAAACTCATCAGCTGAATAATCATGTTCGGAAATCCCATTTTCCTTAGCCTTGCGAATAATAGCTGAGGCAAGTGGATGCTGTGATAGCCTTTCAATCGCAACCGAAATCCGTAATAATTCACTCTCGTCAGCATTGCCAAATAAGACGATATCTGTTACCTCGGGGGTACCTTTCGTTAATGTACCCGTTTTATCAAAAGCAATGACCTTTAAGCGCCCAGCTTCTTCTAAGTGAATGCCACCTTTAATTAATACTCCCTTTTTTGCCGCATTGCCAATTGCCGTTACAATCGCGACAGGCGTAGAAATAACTAAGGCACATGGACAACCGACAACTAAAACAGCTAAACCACGGTAAACCCATTCAGACCAGTCCCCTCCCATAAAAAGAGGAGGAATCAATACGATTAATAAAGCGATAAGCATAATCAGAGGGGTATAGTATTTCGCAAATTTATCGATAAATACTTGTGAGGGTGCTCGTTCCGCCTGGGCCTCTTCTACTAAATGAATAATTTTCGCAATCGTTGTATCTTTAACATGCTTCGTTACTCTAACTTCTAATGCCCCTTCTTCATTCAGCGTTCCGGCAAAAACCTCTTCACCAACCGTTTTTAATACAGGGATTGATTCACCTGTAATCGCTGCTTGGTTAATCGTGGACTCACCCTTCACGATTTCTCCGTCCATCGCCAGCTTTTCACCTGGCTTAATAATTAAAATATCATCTACTAAAATATCATCTACATGCAATTCAATTTCTTGCTTTCCACGTCTTACTAATGCCGTCTTTGGAGCAATATCCATTAATGAGCGAATCGATTCCCGCGCCTTATCCATAGAATAGCCTTCCAATGCCTCACTTACTGCGAATAAGAAGACAACAACAGCACCTTCGCTCCATTCTCCAATAATCGCCGCTCCAATAACAGCGATCGTCATCAATGTTTTCATGTCAAATTGGAGTTTTGTAAGGTTCTTTAAGCCCACCTTAAAAAGGCTGAAGCCACCGATTATGATCGCTAGGGCAAAAATCGAAATCGTTACTACATGTCCTTCTCCTAAGGAAAAAAACGCTATATATCCAAGAATGATAAAGAAGAGAGAAATAAGTGAGCTTTTATTTTCTTTCTTTTTCCAAAATGGTTGCCTTTTCTCCTCTATTTGCTCATTTTCTCGAAATACCTTTATCCCGTCGAAAGCTCCAGCTTCCTCAAGCTGCTCAATTGTTACTTCACCGATAACGGTTAATTTTGAAGCACCAAAATTCAGTTGAACATCATTGACTGATTGAATTTCCCGGATATTCTTTTCAAATTTCGCCGCACAATTAGCACAGGATAATCCCTGTAATCGATAGATTTCCTTATCATTTTCCAGCGCTTTCCCCATCATTTTCACCTTCCTTTGAATGAATTAGAGCAATTGAGACTAACTGATAAACATGATCATCCGCTAACGAATAGAACACTAATTTTCCTTCTTTTCGATATTTTGCTAAGCCCATATTTCGTAATAATCGTAAATGATGGGATGCTGTTGCTGTTGAAGAACCAATAATATTGGCTACATCACAGACGCACAACTCCCTTTCTATTGTTAACGCATATGCAATTTTGATTCTCGTAGCATCAGATAAAGCTTTAAATAATAACTCTACTCCGTTTATTTCCTCAATTCTTCCTTTAACTCTATTTACTTTTTGTTCATCAAAACAAAAGACTTCACAAGTATCCTCTTGAGAAGAGCTTAAGATTTTCTGCATCTATTCTCACCTCATTCAAATATTCATTTGATTGTTATACTTTTAGTTTATTCAAGAACAAATAAAATGTCAAAGAAACATTCAAATTAATATTTGAATAAGATAATGAGTTTTTTCGATTCAAGGTAGTTGGTGAAGGGGAAATGCTTGCGCATTGAATGCAATGCTCATTTGCGTGACTGGGCAAGCAAAGTTGGTTATCGTGACTGGATAAGAGAAAAATTAACGGTCTGTCACGCATCGTCGGTTATCGTGACTGCGAATGGGGGAACCGTTAAAATGTTGCTCCAGTCTTACCTTTAGCAGCAACTTTTCAGGGGAAGTCGATAAAATGTTGCTCCAATCTTCCTTTAACGGCATCTTTTCAGGGGGAAACGTTAAAATGTTGCTCCAAGCTTACCTTTAGCAGCATCTTTTCAGGGGGAACCGTTAAAATGTTGCTCCAATCTTGCCTTTAACGGCATCTTTTCAGGGGGAACCGTTAAAATGTTGCTCTAAGCTTACCTTTAGCAGCAACTTTTCAGGGGAAGTCGATAAAATGTTGCTCCAATCTTCC
>JAEWDX010000061.1 GCA_023389895.1 Bacillota bacterium | reverse complement strand
CACGCGATCCTTGACCTATACCAGCACCTAAGCCGCCTGTTCCTGAACCATTCCCACTATTCGGATTTTGTCCTTGCTGATTCGCATTATTATTTTGCCCCTGTCCTCCCACATTGCCATTATTTTGATTGCTTGATTGGCTAGTAGGAGCAAATGCAATTTGTGTTGGCTGCATTCCGTTTTCCTTCATCTGACTTTGCATAGCTAAACCCATTTGATTGATAGCATTTTGTGCTGCTGCAAGCTGGCTGAAAAATTCAGATGACTGTAAAGCTTCTTCAATTTTCTCCATTAATTCTTTAAGCTCTTCCTCTGTTAACTCCCGCTCTTGCTGTGACAATTCCCTTAAAATTTCCTTCTGCTCATCAGTAAGCTCGTTCCATTTTTCATTTAATTTCTCTAATTCCTTTGTAACCGCATTCATATTTTGCTCGTTAAGGAATTGATCAAGTGCTGCTAAACCATTATTTTTTAAACTTTTCTGCCAATTTTCAAAAGCTGTTTGCTTTTCTTTTTCCTTTAAAGCTTTTAATTCAAGCTCCTTTGTTCGTTTTGCTAGCTCCTTTAGCACTTCCTCTGTTGATTTCATGTGGACAATTTTTTCTTCCGTTTCCTTCAATTCTTTTTTTACAATAGGATCTTTTTCTTTCTTTATTTGCTCCCTAAGCTTCTCTTTTTCTTCGGCAACTAATTCGATTTCTTTCTCCTTTTGTTTAGCAAGCTCGACTTTTTCACTTGGCATATACATCATGAGCATTGCTCCACAAGCAGAAAGAAAAAAGAAGAATATTAATTTCGGCTGCATCCATTTTCTTTTTCTTTTTGTTACAGTCTCATGATGCAGCTTCATATGCTTAATTGCGTCAGCAAGCTGAAGTGTAGCCATTACCTCTTTATTTTCTAAAAAACTGGATGCCGTTATAACTCGGTCATCTGGAACGTATTCGTTATATACTTTGACTGCCGTTAGGAAACGAGGTCGCTTTATCCACAATCTAATTGAAAAAAACAGCAATAAAACGACAAGCATCCCGATAAAATAATTACTTAAAAAAGGAATGATCAGAAAGCGAGCAAACAAGAGCAAAAAGCATGAGGCTATTCCTGTCATTACAAGAAGAAGCTGGGCTTCTTTTATAACAAGATCAAAAAATTGCTGCCTTTGAATTGGCTTAATAAGCTTAATAAATTGGTTGCGTTCTGCCATTTTACTCATTTCCTTTTAACCTCTTCATATTCGGTCGAAGTTTTTTAATACTTAGAAGCATTGCTCCAATAAAGATCACCGAGTAGGAAATTAAATAAGAGATCCAAAGTGGAACTTCAATTCCTGTATTATTTTTTATCCCCGTCATAAAACCAGGATCAAAAATACTAAAAAGAATAATAGGCGGATTTAACATCGCTGTGAAATAAGCGGCTGGGTTTGTTGTAACAGTTCCGAAGCGATTCGTATATTGCATAATAATTAAAGTCAAAAATGCTGTACCACCTACAAGAAATAATGTCACAGCATATGTTGTAACCATTGAAATAATTGTTTTGCGAATCAGTGTCGAAAAGAACACACCAATACTCCCAATGACAATCATTGTAAAAATATAAAAACCAATTGTTGTTAGCACTTGCATTGGAGATATTCCCCCGAATAAAAAGACAAAGCTGTAAAGAGGCAGGCTCGCAATAATAAGCAGAAGCAAATAAGAAATAGCTGAAATCAATTTACTTAAAATAATACTTGCCGAGCTTTGCGTTGTTGTCAGCATGATATTCAATGTCTGTCTTTCTCTTTCACTGCTAATAACTCCCGCTGTTAATCCTGGCGTAATAAAGAGAATGAGAGCAAATTGCAAAAAAGACATCATAATAAATATTGACCGGCTTTGATGGGGTTTAAAGAAACCTTGCATATTTGACTGCGATTCAATAAACACAAATCCCACAATGATAATTCCCATCGCCAATAAATAAAAGAAAATCCCTAAAAAGCTTTTAAATGAACGAAAGCGGAGCTTAAATTCCTTATTGAGAACTGGATTAATCACAAAGTTCTTCATAAAAGCTCGACCCCCTTTGTTATTTCCATAAAGACATCCTCAAGATTTGTCTCAACTTCTGAAAAACTTGTAATCTGCAGTTGATTCACCATCGCCTTTTTTAACAATTCGATTTGAGCGCCTTCTGATCCTTTGTAGATAAATTGAATACTCCTTTCATCTTCACGAAGCTGTAATTTTGAAACATTTGGTTCATCCTCAAAAAAAGCAATAGCATCCGCAATTTCATCAACCAATTTTACAATTATTAGCCTCTCACCTTGAAGCTTCGAGTGGATATCAGCAACCGCTCCTTCAGCGACAAGCTTTCCTTGATCTATAATTCCAATCGAATCACACATTTCAGCTAATTCAGGTAAAATATGTGAGGAAATCAAGATTGTTTTCCCCATCATTTTCAATTCTTTTAAAATCTCTCTCATTTCAACCCTTGCTCTTGGATCAAGCCCTGATGCCGGCTCATCAAGAATAAGCACCTCAGGATCATGAATTAAACTCCTTGCTAAACATAAACGCTGCTTCATTCCTCTTGAAAGTAAATCGACATAGGCATCTTTCTTATGTGATAAATTTACAAGCTCTAATAATTGTGGGATCAGCTTTTCTCTTTCAGCGAAAGGAATCCCATAACTCGCACCATAAAAATGTAAGTATTCACTCGCTTTCAGCTGATCATATACCCCAAAGAAATCAGGCATATATCCAAGCTGCCCTCTAACCATTTTAGGCTCATTTTGAATATTATAGCCATTAATATAGGCGGTTCCAGATGTCGGGGCAAGTAATGTTGCTAAAATCGAAAAAGTGGTCGATTTCCCAGCTCCATTTTGTCCAACAAAACCGAAAACAGTTCCTTTTTCGATTTGTAAACTAAGTGAGTCAAGTGCGGTAAAGCTTCCGTATTTCTTCGTTAATTTAATGATTTCGATCATAATGCCACCTCTCCTTTAATCGTGAGCGATGGTAATCGAACAAGCTGATCTTGATTTCCATCTTTACTAAGCTTAAATTTTATTTCACCATTTTTTGAGATAAATTGATTCACATTTTTATCACTGTCTAACTTCAATGTCAGTTGATTAACATCAAGATTGAGTGGAGTATACTCGCCTGTCTCATCATTATATAAAGTGTAGTCCACATTATCATTATTAAAAGCAAACGAGAGTTCAGTAATTTTAAGTGATTTTTCAGTAAGCTGCTTCGGTAATTGTAGAATATATTCATATTCACCATTTTCAATCCGAACTTCACGGTTTATCTCGATATTTTGAATATCATAAATCCGACCATTGATGACATTCAACTGTGAGCGTAGCAACTCATTTTTAATTGTAAATTCTCCAGAAAATTCATCCTTTGCTTTAAACGGTAGTAATATTAAATTAAGATTATTATATTTTGTTTTCTTACCGGCAATTTTCACATCAATAACTGGTGCTTTTGTTATCCCAGCAATAACGGGGCCATTAATTATATGATTTTGACTAATAATATATTTATTAGCAATAAAATCAAGTTTCTCCATTTTTATTTTGTTCAAATCCGGATTAGTATAAGAAGAATTAGAGTTGCCCAAAATAGCTGGTATTGTTAAAAAGGATTGTTTTAATTGCTTATCAATCTTTAACTGTTCGCCCTTTTTCAAGGGGCCAAGCATTATTTTCTCTTTACCTGATAAAATGAAAACTTCCTCAAAATCATAATCAAATTGGTTTTCTATTGTTCCCGTTATTTTTTCATTACTTACAGAAATATTTGTGCTAAATTCACCTTTCACATCTTCCCATGCTTTTCCATAAATTGATTTCAGCGACCAAAAATCAACTTTAGGAAAAACTACCTCCATCTTTTCACGCTTTTCAAAGAAAATAGCACCATCTAGTGGATCAGTAACACTGGAGCCATATCCTGAGTTTTGTGTACTCGTAACAGCAGAAAATTTCTCTTTCGGAAAAGTAAGCGTATATTCTCCACCTGTATTTGACAATAATGTTGTTGCCTGAATACCTGATAATTGATTATTGTTTGCCAAATAAACGCCCATCTGATTAAGCTGTGGCATCTCAATCCGATCTTTTGCCCCAATACTAAAAACGATCGCAGCCATGATAAAGGCAAGGGATGGCACAATCCACCATGTATGCTCTCTTTTATCAAATTTTCGCAAAATAAAATAAAGAACTGGTACTAATACGATAAGATAACCGATTAAAATACCAATCAGCTGACCAATTGAGAAATGACTGGCAGGAAAATATTCATTCGTTTCAACAAATTCCCAGTATAAAGAATTATAAAAATTTGGTTCGTATTTTCCTATTTGTGCATTTGGCTGATTCACATTGTTGAGCAAAGCCGCAAACCATTCACTATAGCCTTTCCATGAGGATAATGGTTCATCTCCAAGTGAAAAGCTCGTTTGCAAAATCAGACCATTTCCATATTGTTTCTGTACGGTTGCAGGAAGCTCGCCTGCTCTTTCAATAATAGATGCTGTATCATCTAATGCACCTATAAAAAAGGGCAATTGCTTAAATGTTGGCTCGACATTCGTATGAATTCTTAGAAAATCAGTCGGAGCAGATATTTCATTTTCGATTTTCATTGGCAAAAGGGAATAAAGCTCACCATACGACTGATTAGCATTTGGTGCCGCCCCTGCAATTAAGATACCGCCTGCTCCAATCCAGCTGATTATCGCTTCCTGTTGCTCTTTATCAAGTTTCGTAATTCCATATTCATCAATCAATAGATAGTCAAGCATTTCGAGCCCTAATGACTGCTTTGGCATTTCTTCTTTATTCAGTTCAATCATTTGCATCGCTTTAGAAGGGAGAATCCGCAGCTCCTTCAGCCGATCATAATTTTCACTTAATACACCAATTACACGATCATTCATATCAAAATATTTAGGCTTAATTATTTTTTCTCCCTTGAAATCTACTTTTTTTCCTTTTTTTAAGCCGTTTTTATAGAGATGAAGCATTGGTTCACTTTGGTAGCTAAAGGGATTATCCTCTGAAAGACCAGGCAGGGAAATTTGGTAAGTTTTTGTACTATTTGCTGGCAATTCAACATTAATGGCCATCGCTCCGCCTGCATTCCATGATGGAACAAAATTTATTACAAGATCTCCACTAAAGGATTCGCCTTTGTTTTCAAGTTTAATTGATAGCGGAAAACCTTTTCCCGCTTTTATTTTCCCATTAAATCCTTCGTCAATTGAAATACTCATTTCCTGCTTATTTGCAGCATGAACAATGTTGAACGAAAGAAAAAAGCTGATAAATAATAAAATCACAATTTTTGCACGATGGCGCATCCATATCTCCTCCAGCAAATAATATCCATAATAAATAGACGAAAAATTCCGGAAAAAGTTCTACTCTAAAGTGAAACTTCAATCAGTGGGTGTTTTCCCCCCACTGATTGTTAGTTGAACTAATCGGGCATTTATGTGCTGTTAGACCCCCACTTAGAATTTTTTGTTTCCACTACTTCTTGAAGTAGGGGTCTTACAGCACGTTAATGCGGGGTAAAGTGAACGATTCTATCATGATACACTACTACAAAAAAGAATCATCTTAATAGTGTAATATTACACCATTTGTTCTCCCTGTCAATCTTGCTAATCTTGTTCCTGAAGCATTTTCAAGCATCCCGTATCTCCCGCTCCAATCAACAATAAACTTTAGCAGCTCCTAATAAATAAAGCAGGTGAAGATAAATGAGTTATTTATCTTCACCTGCTTTATTTGTAACTTATTCAATTTCCTCTTTTTCTACTAGATCGGCAAAAAGTCCGTAAACATATTGCTCTGGATCGAACTCTTGCAAGTCATCCATCTTTTCACCTAATCCAACAAATTTGACTGGGATGTTTAATTCATTGCGAATCGCGATGACAATTCCGCCTTTTGCCGTACCGTCTAGCTTTGTTAACACAATTCCGCTTACATTTGTCGCTTCTTTAAAGGTCTTTGCTTGAACCATCGCATTTTGTCCTGTTGTTGCATCCAAAACGAGCAAAACCTCATGTGGAGCTCCGGGTACTTCACGCTCGATTACACGCTTTACCTTTTCAAGCTCATTCATTAAATTTACTTTATTTTGCAAGCGCCCTGCCGTATCACAAATAAGAATGTCAGCTTTTCGTGATTTTGCTGCTTGGATCGCATCGAACATGACAGCTGCTGGATCAGAACCAGCACCTTGTTTTATTACTTCGACTCCAACCCTTTCTCCCCAAACTTCAAGTTGCTCAATCGCCCCTGCACGGAAAGTATCTCCAGCAGCCAATAAAACACTTTTTCCATTGCTTCTAAATTTATGAGCAAGCTTTCCAATCGTTGTTGTTTTCCCAACTCCATTTACACCAACGAAAAGAATAACGGTTAATCCATTAGGTTGAAGATGTAATTCAGAAGAAGAATTCTCCCCGGATCCATAAATTTCAACAAGTTTCTCTGAAATAACACTTTGGACTTCTGCTGGATCTTGAATATTCTTGCGTTTTACTTCCATTTTCAATTCTTCCACAAGCTTCATCACAGTATCAAAGCCAACATCTGCTTGGATTAATATTTCCTCAAGCTCCTCGAAGAAATCCTCATCTATTTTTCGATATTTTGCAACAAGTTCATTTACTTTTCCAGAGAAATTATCACGTGTTTTTGCTAAACCATCTTTAAATTTATCTGTAACACTTTCTGTCTGCTTCGTGATTTTCTCTTTTAACTTTTTGAAAAAACTCATCATTTCACTTCCTTATTTCAACTAAAATGAAGCTAATATTATTTTGTTACTAATTCCTTTGTATCTTCCAATCGAACAGAAACTAATTTTGACACGCCTGATTCCTGCATCGTCACCCCATAAAGAACATCCGCTTCCTCCATTGTCCCTTTTCTATGAGTAATGACAATAAACTGTGTCTCACTGCTATATCCTTTTAAATATTGACTGAAGCGGAAAACATTTGCTTCATCAAGAGCAGCCTCTACTTCATCAAGAATACAAAAAGGAACAGGACGTACTTTTAAAATAGAGAACAAAAGAGCAATGGCAGTCAATGCTCTTTCTCCACCAGATAAAAGAGCAAGATTTTGCAACTTTTTCCCTGGGGGCTGAGCGATAATTTCTACACCTGTATTTAATAAATCTCCTGGTTCGGTTAATTTTAAATCAGCTCTACCTCCACCGAATAAAGAACGGAAAACGGGTTCAAAATGAAAACGAATTCCCTCAAATGTTCGCTCAAAGCGTTTCTTCATTTCATCATCCATCTCATCAATGACTTGAAACAAAGTATCCTTTGCCGTTTGAAGATCATTTTTCTGCTCTAGCAGAAATTCGTAACGCTCTGAGACGCGTTCATATTCCTCAATCGCCCCTAAATTAACGGTACCCAATTCCTCTATTGCCAGCTTTATTAGCTTTACTTTTTTCCTGGCTTCGTCCGCATTGATCGTTAAAGGATACTCCTCTTTCGCTCCTTCAAATGACAGTAAATATTCCTCTCTAAGATGATTCAAGTGATTCTCAAGCTCAACATCAAGTCGGTTAAGCTTTACTTCATCATCCTTCAAGCCTTCAATCATCCCTTTATGTAGGCGCTTCAATTCTTTCGTTTCCAGTTCGATATCTTCCAGTGCTGTTTGCAGCTTCATTCGCTCTTCCCTTCTGGAAGAAATGAGGGCAATCGTTTCTGTCTTATCATGAAGCTTTTGCTTAGAAGCCTCTTCAAGCTGTTGTTCAACGGAAGTGCTATCAGTCATATCAGATGATAATAGCTCTAAATCCTCTTTCAACAGAACAAGCCTCTCTGAATTTTGTTCAATATTATTCAAAATCATTTTATACTTGTCTGCTGCATGATTAAACTGCTCAGTTAGTGCAGCATAATTAACTTTAAGATCATTGATTTCTTCACTGACGATTTCTTTAGAGGTTTGTTGGGTATTTTTTCGTTCTGTTAACATTGAAATTTCTTTTTCAAGGGAGGCATTTTCAGATTGATAGCCTGAAAGCGCTAATTCTAATTCTTCCTTTCTTGAAAGAAGCTCCTCCCTCTCCTCAGAAAATTGCGCTTTATCTAAATCATACAATGAGAGCTTTTCATTCGTATTCTTTTCTTCAAATTCAATTTCACGAAGGTCACCTTTTACTTTTTGCTCCTTCAAGCGTAGCTCTTCACCTGTTTTTCTCAATGTATCGATGGTCGTTTCAAGCTTCTGAATATCAGTCTTCAACTTTTTCACTTGATCTTCAAGGCTTACTGTCTTTGTTTCCATCCCCATAATGCTAGCCTTTAATTGTTCTAACTCGCTTTTTCGGCTTAATATTGATGAAGATTTTTGTTTTAAAGAGCCGCCTGTCATAGAGCCGCCTGGATTGACAACATCTCCTGCAAGAGTAACAAGTCTTACACGATAGGCAAGAACCTTTGCCATTTCATTTGCCCCTTTTAAATCTTTTGCAATCACGACATTGCCAAGTAAATTGCTCATCGTCTCTTTATATTTTGGAGCAAATTGAATAACCTTTACTGCTTCTCCAACGAATGAAGGGTGATGCTGAATGGATTGAATTTGACTCTCGTTAATACCTTTTCCTCTTATGATGTTCAACGGTAAAAAGGTTGCTCTTCCGAAAGAATTTTGTTTTAGAAACTGTATCGCACTTCTTCCATCTTCCTCCGATGCGACGATTACATGCTGCATTGCCCCACCTAAAGCGGTTTCAATCGCGACTTCAAACTCCTTCGGAACTTGAATCAATTCTGCAACTGCCCCTTCAATTCCTTGAAGCCTCTGTCCGCGTGCTTTCAGTACCTCTTTTACCCCTTGAAAAAAACCGGAGTAATCATCTTCCATCTCTGCAAGCATCTCTTGTCTTGACTTTGCCTTTTGCAAATATTGGTAGGCTTGATATAGCATTGTTTCTTGTTGCTGATAATGACTTTTGGCAGATTCTAGCTTTCTTTGTTCATCACGAAATAATTTAACTTGTGCATCTAAATCATTTTCTACGTTTAAAAGCTGCAATTCAACATTTTTCTTTTTGTCAAAAATGATTT
>JAEWDX010000052.1 GCA_023389895.1 Bacillota bacterium | reverse complement strand
ACAGAAAGGACTGTCTCGCCAGTAGCTACTTTTTTTTCAAAATAAGGGATAATGGTTTCATCGATGGTAGTGCTTGTTGCGATTACTTGGTTTGTGACGGGGATAGGTAATGTGCCGACCGTTAAATCGAAATAAATAATATAGATGATTAGAGCAGCAATGAGTAGTGTGGCAATTCGTCTTAGCATGGCAACCTCCGTCAATAAATTGGATTTTAGGTATCTTGAATGGCTTGATAAGATATATATGCTTGTCCAGTTGAAAAAGACCATTAAATCTAACCTTTATGGAAAAGTTACATCCCCTTTACAATTCCTTAATATTTCTTTGTGATAATTAGGACAATTGGAAGGGGTGTTTGTTTTTGCTATTACGAAAGACTCGGATTATCGTTCAACAGCTACTGGTGAAATTGTCACTGCAAACGCGACTTTTAGTTTTGATTTTAAGCTTATTACTTATCACGATTACGAGTGTAGGTGTTATTTCCTATGAGAAATCAAAAGTAGCAACGATAAAAATCATGGAGCAGAGGTTGACGAAAGAAGTGAAGTCTATATACGATATTGCCCAAAACCTTATGCTAATTTATGTTGGCAAGGAAGAAAAGTTTCACGCTAAAATCGAACAAATGGTTAAAAGCCAAGATGCGGAGCTTGCACAGGATGGATTAAAGGGGAGCTATTTTCTTGTTAATCATAATGAGGCAATTCCTTATCAAGTTAGTAAAAATACAAAAATTACGTTTTCTCAGTCTGTTTTAGAGGAAATTACAAATAAACAAAATGGACTGATTCATCGTAAATTGGATGGAAGCTTCTACACATTATCCTTCCAAAATATTCAGGAATTCAAAGGGATCTATGTGATTGCGATTCCACAAGAGCAGTATTTAAAAAATGTGAATGATATGGCAAAAGCTATTTTTATCGTTGCTTCCATTAGTCTTATCATCACGTCCATCATTGTTATTTTGCTCGTGAGAAGCTTGACAATCCCATTGTCTAAATTAAGAGAAGTGATGAGAGAGGCGAGAAATGGGAATTTTACTAGTAAAGTTGAAGCAACAACAACGATTCCTGAAATTATTTCTCTTGTAAAGAGCTTTAATGCCATGATTCATCAAATGGAGACTATTCTATATGAAATTTCTTTAACGACAACAGATTTATCGGAAAAGGGAACAGAATTAAGCTCGATGTCAAATCAAGTATTAGCGGATAATAAGCAATTAAATGAAGCGATACATATTGTTCAAATTGGGGCAAAACAAACGGCTGCAAGTTCTGAAGAGAGCATACAGATGTTTCAAGAAATGAAAAAGTCGATTGATCATATTTTTGGACAAATAAAAGAAGTAATGCAAAAAGCGCAATTGATGAATGGATCTGCACTTAAGGGTGAAGAGAGCGTTGCTAGTCTTTTACATATTTTTAGTAGACTTGAAGTTGAATTTAAAAGTGTCTCCTCAACTGTAGAGGAGGTAAAAATTTATTCAGAATCGATTTCTAAAGTTGTGACTTTAATTCAGCAGATTGCAGAGCAAACGAAGCTATTAGCCTTAAATGCAACGATTGAAGCTGCAAGAGCAGGGGAAACAGGAAGTGGATTTGCCGTTGTTGCAAATGAAGTGAGAAAATTAGCGGAACAATCTTCAATGGCAACGACAGAAATTAAGCAAACAATTGAAGAGATGGAGTCGGTTTCCCTTAAGGCTTCAAAGGAATTTAATGAAATGCTCATGCATTTCCAAACACATTTAAATCCTGTTTCTGAAAGCAGAAAGTCATTTGAACAATTAATGGCAGAGATTGCATCTGTCACCAACATGATTCATCATGCTGAAGATGGATTGATCGGCCTTGGTCATATTCTTCCAAAAATGGAGTCAGCAACAGAAGCGTTTGTCGCTGTATCACAGCAAACCTTAGCCAGCACGGAGCAAATGATGGCAGCATCAACGGAACAAAGAATGAAGGTAGAGAAAAGTTATGAGGTAGGTAAAAAACTTACCGACTTATCGAAATCACTTGAGAAATTAAACGCAAAATTTAAAAGATAGAACGCAAATGGCGTTCTATCTTTTTTTCGGTAGGGGAATTTCTTTAATGGCAAGGAATAAAACAATGAATGCTACAAACCAATTAATAAGCGCTCCACTTGGAACAGCTGTTTTTAAGCCTTCCATAATCGTGAAGAAGATAGTCGGTAAAGTTACACTGTAAGCGGAGATTCTCCATAAGTGTTGGTATTGAATATTTCTTGTTAGCATCTTTGTTAATACTAGACCGAGCAAGGCAAGAACAGAGATTTGAATAAAGTTTAATCCGAGTGTTAAAACATAAATGATTGCAATCATAATCGGAATGATAATAACTAATGATGAATCAATCGACTGAAAGAAACTAAGAACATCGTCATTTGTAATTGATACCTCTTTTACGATCGAATAAGGAAAGGATTGTACTTGCCCATTGGCAATGAAATAAGCCTCGTTTTTCAAAATGGCAATCGCTTCGTTATTTTTAGAAAGATCATCGATTGTAACGGTTCCAGTTGAATCAAAATTAATTGTAAAGCCATCTTTATTAATGATGATCGGGGCTTTCTCGTCAGACTGTAATTCTCCATTCGTAATTTGGAAGGAAGGAAGCTCGTTTTCGATGCTATTTTGAATGGCATCAAGACCTGTGACTACCCCTGAGCTTAAATAGTAAATAGCAGGAAGAAGCGATAGCAGTGTTAGAAAAAACACATAAAGTATTGTTTTTCCAATGCCTTGAAACCGAAATAACGCAATATCCTTCGGTGAATAGAGACTTTTGTACAATTGTTTAAAAATATTCATCTTGACCACCCTTATATTAGTTCATCTTGTTATTTTACCCGTAGTTTGAGCCTACGACAAATAAATCGACCGTTAAACCGTTGTAATATATTTGTAATAATAGGCCGGATTGTAAAGGTATTGTAAATAAAAACGTTAAAATGTTTACATTTAAGCGACTCTCTAATAATAATTGTAAAGGGTTTGTAGGTATTTGTCGAAAATAAATCGGGCTTACAAGCAAAAATGAATATTATTAGGTAGGGGTTGGAGAATATTGGAGCTGAATATCCAGCAGATGATTTTTGAATTTTTAGGCGGATTAGGAATCTTTCTATTTGGAATTAAATTTATGGGAGATGGACTCCAAAAGTCTGCAGGTGATCGGTCCACAGGCCGGGATTGTTTATGTTGATATTATTAGCAACTTAGAAAGAGTTGGCGATCATACAGTAAATATTGCTGAAGCGATTTTAGATGAAGGTAACAAAGAAATGAAACAAGAAATGACATTTTCGATGTAGGTGAGGAAAAGTGGAATACATTTATTGGATAATTATTATCCTTTTATTCATCATTTCATTTATCGGTCTTGTGTACCCAATTATTCCTAGTGCTGTATTTCTCTTTGGCGGAATCATCCTTTATGGGCTACTATTTTCATTCACACCATTTAATTGGCTGTTTTGGACGATTCAAGTGCTCCTTCTGCTTTTGCTTTTTATCGCCGACTATGTAGCTAATCTAATCGGGGTGAAAAAGTTTGGAGGCTCAAAGGCAGGGATTTGGGGAAGTACAATTGGGATTATCGTAGGTCCGTTTATTATTCCGGTTGTTGGCATACTTATAGGTCCGTTTCTAGGTGCAATTATTGCTGAATTAGCTGTAAATAAGAAAGAATGGAAACAGGCTGTAAGAATCGGAGTAGGATCTGTCATTGGCTTTATAAGTAGTGTTGTAACGAAGGGGCTTATTCAAGCATTTATGATTGGCTATTTTCTGATCGTCGTTTTATGATAAAAAGGGAAGGAAGCTGTTCCTGTAATGCTTTGCATGCTAAGAACAGCTTCCTTCCGAGTTTTAATTTAGTCCGCAAATTTCATAAGGGCAGTTTTGACAATCAACCTCTGCTTTTAAATAACTAATATCTTTAATCGTAATTCTTTGACGCTCATAAGCAATGATATTTTTCTCTCGTAGTTCTTTTAATAATCTTTGGATAACCTCTCGCGTACCAAAAGTTAAATTAGCAAGCTCTTGATGCGTTAGTGGCAAATCAATTAAAATGCCATTGTCTGTCATGACACCATAGCTGTTACTTAATCGAATAAGAATCGAGTAGAGACCGCCTCTTTTTCCATTAATAATTAAATCTTGGCATTTCATTTGTGCTTTTAAATATCTTGTGCTTAACCATGATGTCATCGCACTTAACCGGTAACTATCCTCTAATAGAAACTCTTCAAATTTCTCCCGACTGATCATGAAGACTTCACAATTTGTCATCGCTTTTGCATAGAAGAAATATCTTGGAGCAGGTTTAAATAACTGGTACTCAACGAGAATTTCTTCTCCTGTCAAGATTTTTAACGTAAATTCTTTTCCAGTCATGTGGAGTCTTCCAAGAGCAATGCTTCCAGATAACAATATATAAACATGATCTACCATGTCTTTTTCTTGAAAGAGGATGGTGCCGGCGTTTATCTTTTGGATAGTCTCCTTATCAATAAAATGCTGAATAAGTAAACTGTAAATTGAAATGTTGAATTCTCTCATGCTATACTTCCCCCAATAAATTGCTTATACTATAATTTTTACGATTTCATTGAATAACTGTCAATCGTTTGATTTGCAATAAAAGCTATTTACATTGGGTTAATATGACTTAAATCATTGACAGAACAGTTTTTAATGAATAAATGACAATTTAGCGAATTATATTCATAATGGAGTAAGAAAAGTATATTTATGCAGAAAAGGGGGAATTGTATAGTTGTCCTTCGAGCATATTGATTGAAACACTTATCTAATTTTGGTAATCTTTAATTAAAGGGAATGAAGAATTATTCTAACATTAGAACATTGTAAATGATAGAATAATTCTGAAGGCTCATATTATTTTACATAGGGAGGAATTTATCATGGCATTTGAATTACCGCAATTATCTTATGCTTACGATGCACTCGAACCAAACATTGACAAGGAAACAATGAATATCCACCACACTAAGCACCACAACACATATGTGACAAACTTAAACAACGCATTAGAGGGAAATGCAGAGCTTCTTTCAAAATCTGTTGAAGAAGTTATTGCAAACTTAGATGCTGTTCCTGAAGCAGCTCGTACAGCTGTGCGTAATAATGGTGGCGGTCATGCTAACCATTCATTATTCTGGCAAGTTATTTCTCCAAATGGTGGGGGTAATCCAACTGGAGAATTAGCAGATGCAATTAATCGTAAATTCGGAAGCTTTGATAACTTTAAAGAAGAGTTTGCTAAAGCAGCAACAACTCGCTTCGGTTCTGGTTGGGCTTGGCTTGCTGTGAATAATGGTGAGTTAGAAGTAACAAGCACACCAAACCAAGATTCTCCATTAATGGAGGGGAAAACACCAATCTTAGGCTTGGATGTTTGGGAGCATGCATACTACTTAAATTATCAAAACCGTCGTCCTGACTATATTAGTTCTTTCTGGAATATTGTAAATTGGGATGAGGTTTCTAAGCGTTATAACGCTTAGAAGTAAGAGATAAAGTGAAACTCAATCAAACAGCCCGTTAATGCGGGATGAAATAGGAAACCGAACACGGCAGAGCATGTAACCTCTTGCTGTGTTTTTTTATTGCTGTAGATAAATTGTTAATTTGAGTATAAGAGCCATGCCTTTGTTAGAAACTACCCTTTAGAACATAAGGGGAGTTTTTTTATGAGTAAAGTAAGGAAGTTGATCGGAGATGTTGATTTAACAAAGGATTTAAGCTTATTGCTGGTTATCGGTGGGCTTTATTCTTTAAGTATTGCCCTCTCAAATACTTTTGTTAATATTTACCTTTGGAAGCAATCAGAAAACTTTCTGGATTTGGGGCTGTATAATTTATCTGTTGCTGTTGTCGAACCGTTGACCTTTATTCTGGCTGGAAGATGGGCGAAAAAAGTTGATCGGGTGATCGTGTTAAGAATAGGTGTTACTTTTCTTGCGGTGTTTTATCTTACAGTGCTTATTAGTGGGACAAATGCATCAAAATATTTATTGGTATTAGGAAGCCTGCTTGGAATTGGCTATGGATTTTACTGGCTCGCTTTTAATGTATTAACATTCGAAATAACTGAACCAGAAAATCGTGATTTTTTCAATGGCTTTCTTGGGATATTGACATCGGTCGGTGGTATGATTGGGCCGATTGCTGCGGGTTTTATCATTTCTAGGATGGAAAAATTTACGGGCTATTCAGTCATTTTTAGCATTTCACTTGCCCTTTTTTCTTTAGCTGTATTTTTAAGCTTATTTCTAAAGAGACGGCCAGCAGATGGAGTATATTGTCTTACCCGAATTATTAGGGAAAGAAAAAATAATCAAAATTGGCGACTTATAACATACGCTCATTTTTTTCAAGGCTTGCGTGAAGGAATATTTGCATTTGTCATTTCCGTGTTTGTTTTCGTTTCGACCGGAAGTGAGTTGGCTTTAGGAACATACGGGCTCATAAATTCAGGAATTGCCTTTATCGCTTATTTTACTGTTTCAAGGCTTTTGAAAAAAGGACAGCGGAAAAACGCGATATTATTTGGCGGTTTGATGTTATATGCCTCGATCTTTTTAATTGTCTTTCATGTTACTTATTTAAAATTATTGATTTATGCAGCCGTCATAGCCATAGCTTATCCACTTCTGCTTGTCCCGTATGTATCAATGACATATGATATAATTGGCAGAGGATGGAAGGCGGCAGAAATGAGAATTGAATACATTGTTGTCAGGGAACTCTTTTTAAATGCAGGGCGAATAGTGTCAATCCTTTCTTTTGTTGCAGCAATTATCTTTTTTGATGAGAAAATTGCGATTCCTGTCTTATTGCTTCTATTTGGGGCGGGTCATACTTGTATTTATTTTTTTATTAGAAGAACTCAATCTACATAGAGCATGGAAAATTTCCATTTAAGATTCATAGGTTCTTTATAGAATATTTTATTGATTTCTTATAGAATAAGAATAATACAAGGGGATTTGTTATGCCAAAAGGATGTGTAATAAGAAATTGAATAAAAAGAAAAAGAAGAAATCGCATGTTCCTGTTCGATTAAATATTTTATTTTTAATCGTATTTATTTTATTTTCGACCCTAATATTACGTCTAGGTGTTGTCCAAATCGTTTATGGGGATGATTATCGGCGGGAAATTGAACGCACCGAGGACGTTACAGTAAATAAGCCCGTCCCGAGAGGAAAGATCTTTGACCGCACGGGGAAGGTCATCGTTGATAATATTCCAGAAAATGCGATTACTTACACGAACTCAGGGGCAACACAAAAAGAAATGCTTGAAGTAGCGGAAAAGCTTGCAAAGCTTATCGTTAAAAATCCGGATAAAGTGACGGAAAGAGATAAAAAGGATTATTGGATTATCAAGAATACTGAAAAAGCAGAAGAAAAAGTTCCAGATGAAGAAAGAGAAAAATTGAAAGAAGAATATGAGGGAAAGGAATTTGATAAGGAAGTTTATAAATTAAAGCTTGCTCGGATTACAGAGCAAGAGTTAAATGAGCTATCAGCATTTGATTTGCAAGTGCTAGCAATTTATCGTGACTTTACGAGCGGCTATGCCTTGACCCCACAAATGGTAAAAAATAAAGATGTAACCCCAGAGGAATTCGCGGTTGTTAGTGAAAATCTTCAATTGCTACCTGGTGTTGATACGACAACAGATTGGGAACGATACTATGCTTTTGGAAAAACATTGAGATCGGTGCTTGGCAATATTACCTCTTCCGATGAGGGAATACCTGCTGAACAGCTTGATTATTATTTAGCGCGTGATTATAGCCGAAATGATCGTGTAGGGAAAAGCTATATTGAAATGCAATACGAGGATGTTCTTCATGGACAAAAGGCTAAAGTGAAAAACGTTACACAAAAAGGTAAAGTTCTTGAAACGATCCCAATTTCAGAAGGAAAAAGAGGAAAAGATTTAGTCCTAGGGATCGATATGGATCTGCAAATAGCAGTCGAAAAAATTATTGAAGAAGAGCTTTTAGATGCTAAAAAGATGGGTGGTACTTCTTTACTCGATCGGGCTTTTGTTACGATAATGGATCCCTATACTGGTGAGATTTTGACAATGGCAGGCAAGCAAATTACTGAGGATAAAAATGGTAATAGAGTGATGGAAGATAATGCACTTGGAAATATTACGACAACTTATAATGCTGGTTCTGCGATTAAGGGAGCGACGATTTTAACGGGGTATAAAACAGGTGCGATTAAGCCAGGGGATGTCTTTTATGATACACCACTTAAAATTAAAAATACTAACGCTAAAAAATCATGGAAAAATCTCGGTTCTGTAAACGACATTGATGCACTAAAACTTTCATCAAACGTATATATGTTTCATACTGCAATCAATATTGGTGAGGGGACTTATCAGTATGATAGACCATTGCGGTTACAACTAGAAAAGGGGTTTGCGACATTCAGAGAATCATTTGCTCAATTTGGACTAGGTGTAAGAACTGGGATTGATCTTCCAAATGAGCAAATTGGCTATAAAGGGAATGGTGATAAGCCAGGGTTTCTTCTTGACTTTTCAATCGGACAATTTGATACGTATTCCAATATGCAGCTTGCCCAATATGTTTCCACAATTGCTAATGGAGGAAACCGTATGGAGCCCCATATCGTAAAAGAAATTCGTGAACCACTAATGGAGAATGACGAGCTTGGTCCAATTGTCCAAGAAATATCTCCGAAAGTTCTGAATCAAGTGGATGGCAAGGAAGAATGGTTTGAACGTGTTCAACTCGGATTCAAAAAAGTTGCCCAAGAGAAGGGTGGAACAGCTTATTATCGCCTAGGTGGGAAAAGTTATAATCCAGCGGGCAAGACGGGAACAGCACAGGCTTTTTATGATGGGCCAAAAAGAAAGACTGGAGATCCGTTGATTGAAGTAATTAATTTAACTTTTGCTGGCTATGCACCAGCTGATAATCCTGAAATTGCGATTTCTGTGCTCGTGCCATGGGCATATGAATCTGGGAAAGGTCACTCGAAGAATATCGAAATTGCCGAGCGCGTTTTTGACACCTATTTTGAACTGAAAAAACAACGACAGATGAATAATAATGCCGAAAATGTTAATGCTAATCAAACTGATGAAATAAAAGATGCATCAACAGATGATGAAATAGAGAATGATAGTTCAGTTGAATAATTGTTTAAGATGAGGGTTGTCCTAAAAGACTGCCCTTATTTTTTTTGCGCTTGCTCTAATAAAGGGGCAACATTCACATAAGCGGAGCTCTCTATCTTTCTAGCAAATTTACAAAAGCTTTACATTACATTAAAACTGAGTTAATGATTTGCCTTTAAAGTAATAGCTGTAAGGTAAAATAACCAATCTCTTAGGGGGAATAAAAAGAATGAAGAGCTTTAAATACTTGGCATTATCTACAATGATTGGAGCAATACTTGCATTCACTTCAGCTTGTGGCTCGCAGGAATCAAATTCCGCTAATGGAGGAAATGAATCACAATCAGGGAGCAAGACGGAGCAAGCGGGTAATGAAAATAAAGAGCTTCAAGGTGAAGTAAATATTGATGGTTCATCAACCGTTTATCCAATAATCGAAGCAGTTGCAGAAGAATTTAATCTATCTCAGCCAGGTGTTAAAGTTTCAGTAGGTGTTTCTGGAACGGGTGGAGGCTTTAAGGCTTTTATCGCGGGGACGACAGATATTAGTAATGCATCTCGCCCGGTTAAAGATGAAGAAAAAGAACAATTAGTAGCAAATGGAATAGATTTTACTGAATTGAAATTAGCAAATGATGGGATTTCCCTTGTTGTTAATAAAGATAATGATTGGGTTGACCATTTAACAATTGATGAATTAAAGAAAATGTGGGTTGAAGATGGCACTGTGAAAAAGTGGTCTGATATCCGTGCTGGCTGGCCTAATGAAGAAATTAAATTCTATTCACCAGGAACAGATTCTGGTACATTTGATTACTTTGATGAAGTGATTTTAAATGATGAGCCAGTTGTAGAGAAAGCTACACTTTCTGAAGATGACAATGTACTTGTTCAAGGTGTTGCTGGCGATAAAAATGCGATTGGTTATTTCGGATTCTCATACTATAGCGAAAATAAAGATAAATTAAAAGTAGTACCTGTCGATTCAGGTAAGGGTGCAGTTGAACCAACTTTAGCAACAATTGAAAGCGGCGAGTATTCACCATTATCACGTCCACTATTTATCTACGTGAAAAATGAAGCAGTAAAAAATAGAAGTGAAGTTTACGAGTTTGCGAAATTTACACTTGAGAATGGTGCACAACTTTCAGAAGATGTTGGTTATGTGAAACTGAAAGATGAAGATTATACAGCAGGATTAAAAACATTAGCAGGACTTAAATAAAGAATGGTTGGTGCTATCCCATCGGAGAATGACCTTTCGGGATAGCCTCTTCCTTTAGTTAAGGAGGATTTTCAATTTGGCAATACAAACTAGAGTTAAATCTTTTTCCGTGCAGGAATTGATAACCGAGAAGAAACAAAAACAAAGCTTCGCAACGAAGTTTGAAAAAATCATTCCATATCTATTACTATTGACTGCCATTGTTTCAGTCTTAACAACTCTTGGAATTGTGCTGACATTAATTGTTGAAACAGTGATTTTTTTCGATCGTGTTTCGATTATTGAATTTCTAACTGAGAAAAAATGGTATCCATTCTCGCAAACTCAAGGTACTTTTGGCATTATGCCACTCGTAGTTGGAACTTTGAAAGTAACGATTATTGCAGCGATTGTTGCTGTCCCTATCGGTCTAGGATCAGCCATTTTTTTGAGTGAGTATGCATCGGATAAAACTCGTAGAATCATTAAACCGATACTAGAGGTTTTAGCAGGGATTCCAACGATTGTTTATGGATTTTTTGCATTAACCTTTGTTACACCGATTTTAAGAGAAATGATTCCCTCCCTGGAAATTTTCAATGCGTTAAGCCCAGGTATTGTCATCGGTATAATGATAACACCAATGATCGCTTCATTATCAGAAGATGCGTTATCATCTGTACCAAATTCAATCCGTGAGGGTGCACTTGCTTTAGGATCAACGAAACTAGAAATATCGATGAAGGTCGTTCTTCCAGCTGCCATCTCTGGCATAACAGCCTCGATTGTTCTTGCGGTATCAAGGGCAATCGGAGAGACGATGATTGTTGCTGTCGCGGGTGGTTCAACACCGAACTTGAATTTCGACGTTACAAGTTCGATTCAAACGATGACAGCCTATATCA
>JAEWDX010000045.1 GCA_023389895.1 Bacillota bacterium | reverse complement strand
TTGTAATACCGCTGCACTTGCTGTCGGTGATAATAGCGAAACGACTAAAAGAAAAGCAAACGCTACCTGCCACCATTTTTTAAAACTAGCCATTTACAAAACCTCCTAATTTTATTGTAGTGAATGTTCTTGCGATTAACTCCAATAAAAAAATGCTTCGCCTACAAAAGGGAAGCATCAAAGGTAAACAGAAAAGGAGCACAATAACATAGTTTGCGGTCCATCTATTTGCCGTAAGTTCTCCTACCTTCCGAAGAGAGTTAATACGATGGAATAAAGGTAGGTCTCCTGGCTCGTGTATCCTATTCAGAACCTTCCCATCTACTAGAGGCATTTTCCTCGTTTGACAGTGGTATACTCTGTTAGTTATCTACACTTACAGTTGCGGAAACAGCTTCGGCTTTGCACCGAATTCCCTATTAAGCTCTTAAAAGAGCACCTTTATTCTGCAATTGCTATTCACATAATGTTAAGTTTAGCATAATTTTTTAATTTTCAAAATAGCCAAATAGAACTGATGTCGATATTCTATCGGTGCTAGATGGTTGAGTCGTTTTTGGAAGCATTGGAATTATAAAAGTTCCTAAAACAAGGTGTTACGACGGCTTTAGATAAATGTTAATATTTAATACCGTTTTTCTGAGGAGAGGCTTACCTTATTTTCATTCATTCTTATCCTGTTAGTCGTTTGAATGGACTTAGCACGAATAAAATAGACAGCAAATCCAATGGATAACCATATCAACCCCGAAAAGAAACCGGACCGTTTGAACGGAAATTGTCCTCATATGGAAGCACCACCATGTCTAACTTGTGGTGATAATCAAACCCCATGTAAAGACTTAGCGGTAGGTTTTTCAGAGCTAGATAAACAAAAGTATGAACTTCATATTATGACAACTATAAAAGCTATTGAAGTAGCAAAGCAACAATGGCGAGAAGATATTGCGGAGAAGAACCAAAAGAGCTTACAACGTTATCAAAACATTTTAAATAACCTCAAAAAAGGAAATGTTATCTTTGGTAGACAAGAGCGGATAAAAAAGAAAGTTAGGTGTGTTAATAATGGCTGAATATGACCGTTCCGCACATTTGAAAACGATTCATGCCAAACGAAAAGCGAATACCTATCAGAAAGTAGATGAAGCTATTAAAAGGCTTTTAAAAGCCAATGAAAAAATAAACTTTAACAGTGTAGCCAGTGAAGCTGATGTATCCAAAGCAACGCTCTATAACAACAAGGACTTCCGTTCGAGAATTGAAACATTACGGGATCAGCAATCACAATTACCTACACCGAAACAAGTAAAGCGAGAAATGACTGATAACAACAAGGATGCTCTTATCGCAGCTTTAAAAAGAAAAATCAAGAAATTGGAAGACGAAAACAAGCAATTAAGAGAACAACTAAAAGTTGCTTATGCAGATGTTTACAAAAAGTTATAGCAGCTATGGGGAGAACGTTGTTCCCCCCTCTAAAAAAACGGTTCAGGTTGATTCAATAAGGGGGTCCTACCAACACAAGATTTTGAATTCCCGTTGAAACACGAGCATATCCTACCTTCATTTATTTCATCCTTTGTTTTTGTATTTTTTTGTTTTATCGTATCATAACTTAATGGGATAGGTAATTACTGAACATGTATTGAAGGTAAAAAGGTAGAAAATTATTTTAATTACTATGGTTCATTAATTGGTGGTTTTCTGAACAATTCCTTAGCGTATGTTTTTTGCTGGTAGTACCCCAGAATAATTATCTAAGATTACGTTATATAGTCCTCTAGTGTACAAAGACAGGATAATTATTGTTTACCTTTTCAGAGAAACTAAAAAAGGCTCCAAAAGAATCAGGCCCTTCTGACTTTTTTGGACAACCTTCTCTAATCTAGTAAATGTTCAAATAGGTCTTTAATTCTTAAAATCTACAGTCAATTTTTTCTATGATTTCGATAAACCTTTATTTGTCTTATTAATAAAAAGAATACAAATAAAATGGAGGTTAGTAATAACCATATGTTTTTAAGTAAAACTCCAGCGACGGTGACTCCAAAATAAATAGTAAAATATATAATTAGTTTCTTATCTCCACGCATCGCTGAAACACGAAATACCTCCCCCTATATTAAATCCTGCTACAAAAGCCAAGCAGGCTGCACATCCTAATCCTGCTGTAAAATAACAAGCAACAGCACAAGTACTTGCGATTATAGTAGCTAGTCCAACAGAAATTCCCAAACAACTTGCCAAGAAATCAATATCAAAAGCGAATAACGAGATCTCTGGTTGATTGTTTTTAAACTCCTCCACTGTTTCAAATTGAACGTCCGTGTCCAAGTTAACTTTTTCTTCACCGTCAATATATTGTGTAATATTGAAAAAACCTTCTTTGTTTTCAGTTAAATAAAGCTCTAATGTACTTAAAAATTTCTTTTTGTTATCGAAAACAAACGTAACGTTGCTAAACTCGTGACTATTTTCTAAAATAACAGGCATAGAAACCATGTATGAAAATGTATCATTATTTTCATATTTTAATAATTTTACTCCTGAAAAGTCAATCTTATCTGGATCGATATTCAAGCTAGCTTTTTCTTCCCCTAATGATTTTCCGTTATTTTCCTTTAGCAGGTTTCTAATCTTATTAGTAAAAAACTTTTTCTGTTTTTCATCTGATATTTCTGAAGTCTTACTGATCTCATCTTTAAAAGAATCTAATGGACTCGGTTCGACATTCAGATCACTTGCACTTACATTTGGAACTACTACAAATACAAAAACCATAGCTAGTATGACAAGGATGTTTAATAACTTTTTCTTCATTATACACCACTCCCTTTGTCAGAATATTTTTACAACTAATTAAATTTACCATATAATAGAAAGTAATACAATAGAAGGGGGTGATATTTATGAAAGAGATATTAACTGTTAGTATATTAACCGGAATTATAGCAGGTTATATAATGATGAATTTCCTAACATGGAATACAATCCTTCCTACACCTATTTCCTTAAATGGCATAAAAAGCCTTTGTCGAAACGTGAGTATCTATCGACAACTTAACACGACTGTCCCGTTCTACCAAAGATCTTATTAAAATCACGGAACTTATTTCGAAAAAGGGAGTCCATTTAAAGAGTTTAAAGGAGTCATGGTTAGATACAACCACCGCACAAGGAAAAATGCTGTTTACCATTTTTGCTGGAATTGCTCAATTTAAAAGAGATTTAACTTCTGAACGGACAAAGGAAGGGATTCAAGCTGCGAGAAAACGAGGAAAACATCCGGGAAGACCGAAAACCGATGAAGAAAAGGTTCAATATGCCTTATACCTTATGGACCAAGGGTTGAGTCGCACGGATGCTGCAGAGAAAGCCGGGATCTCCAGAATGACATTGTATCGGAAGTTAAAAGATAATGGGGCTAACCAATAATCCATAGGGGCAAGAATTAACGGTAAATATTTGGCAGATTACCTTGCCCCTGGTTGTATGGACGCTGTTACTATCCCATTTAGCTGTTTGAGTGAGCTTGTCTGGCGATACTTTACGGTTTCGCGGATGAGGCTCAGCGTTTCTGCAATCTCACGGTCATTCATGCCGAGGAAGTTCGTGTTCCTGACGCTACCCCTTTTTCAGTAAAGAAGAAATACAAAAGCATTTTAGAATTAATGATTGGATAAATAATTGACTTAGGGGCTTAATACGGAAATTTGCAGAACTAGATTGTTGCTACTATCCGGATGGATTTTCCCCAGCTCCGTATCTTTGCCTTGAGCGTCTACAAAACCATAAGTAAATAAGCCACCCTTAAACTCGTTCAAGAAATAAACACAGCTTTTAAAGGCAGTTTACGGCGTTCTGAATTTTGGCCCTTTTATTAATATTCATCATATATATCGTCAGCATTTTCAAATCGAATTTCTTCAGAATTTAACGTACCCATTTTATCACTTCGATCCTCCCTATTACCTGGTAGGTTACCTTCTGGGACTAAATCTTGATTATCTCTAAATACTGTTTTTTGTCTCTTCTTATCATTGCTGGTCATCTTACCACTCCTATTCATTGTTGTATGAATAGTTATTATACCCAGAGTTTTAAGCTCCATCCTAACTACAGTCAATATTTTATTAAGCCTACTATATCTTCTTTAAATCGCCTCTTGTGCCAGTGTTAAAATTCCCTTCTGTTTCATTTCTTTGGCTACCTGTCGTTGGAGACGTTTTAGGATTAATTCTTTTTTATTTAGGCTCCACTTCTCTTTAATCCCTAACTGTGTACTTTTTGTAATGACAGCAAGCAACCGATTATTTACAACTTCTAATACCCTATACATAAAAAAGTGCGCTATTCTTATTTTGGAAAAGCTCCCTTAACTGAATAAAGGCTATGAAAATGGACTGCTGAAACTGCACATAGTATTTCAATTTGGCCTAATAACTACTTTGCAATAATCTGTTTTTGGGCTTTTTTAGTTAATTTTTCAAAAACTAAATTATAAGAATGCAGAATTAGATTTTCTAATAAATCAAAGGGAAGATTTGAATCAATATAAACAGAGTTCCAATGTGTTTTATTCATATAATAGCCAGGGATAATACTTTTATAGGTTTCTCTTAACTCTTCGGCACGATTAGGTTCGCATTTTAAAGTAATAATAGGCTTCCCTTCAGAATCTCCGCCTAACATTGCAAACATCTTCCCACCAACATGATAACGATCTGCTTGCCAATCTACTTGGTAATCATGTGTTGTACTAGGTAATGTCATACAAAATGATTGTAGTTTTTCTTTTTCCATTAAAAGTGCTCCTTTTTATAAAATGATCATTAACAAGTCAAAGTTTATTTTCAGTATCATTAAAGCCATAATAACTAATTTCTATAACCATTTCTAAAAATCCTTTTTACTCCACAATCTAGCCCTATTTCAGCAGGTTCCCTTGGGGTTGAAAATCCACCAAGCAGTTCGGGAAAGATAGTAACAGCTTTATTCTCTCCAACTAGTATACTTATCCTATTATCTAAGCTATGTGTACCGTTATACCTTACTTATAATCCAGCTAAACAAGAACTGACCAAAATCATGAACTACACCTCTCAATTAAATCCATACATTGTAATCCTTAATGTACTAAACTGCCCGTTTAAGAAAAATCTTTCACAAACACCATTCTATCATTAACATAAGTATTCAATTTTTCTTGATATTCTTCCTTCTTCCTCCATTAAATGGCCCTAAAATGAAAAAAGAGCGCTTATCCTTGTTACAAGATAGCGCCAGTTTGTTGAAGAACAATTAATTCAATTTTTCAAAACTTTCCCGCTATTAAATTTCAATTAGTATAGGAACGATCATTGGATTTTTCTTAGTATGTGTGTATACGTATTCTCGTATTGATTTTTTTATTTGTTTTTTCATTACATTCCATTGGTTTCTATTTGCTTCTTGTAGTTCGTTAACCGTTTGTGTAATCAGTCGATTCAAGTCCCTTCGGAGTTCCGAGAAATCTCTATCCACAAATCCACGAGAAAGGGTATCCGGTTCAGAAATTAGCTTTCCATCCGCTTTGCTCATCGGTAAAATAATAATGAGTATTCCATCCTCTGAAAGCTGTTTGCGATCCCGTAATACAAATTCCCCAACATTCCCTACATCTCCCCCATCGATATAGGTATTCCCAACTGGTATTTTTCGGGTCTGCCGAGCAATGGTATGTTCAATATCGATGACATCGCCATTATTGATGATAAACGTGTTTTCTTTCTCTACTCCAACGGATTCAGCTAACAAACGGTGGTGATGTAACATTCTAAATTCACCGTGAATAGGAATAAAATATTTTGGTTTCATTAATGTAAGCATTAGTTTTAAATCTTCTTGATAACCATGGCCGGAAACATGCATGCCGGATGTACTTCCTGTTCCATAAATCACTTTGGCTCCAAGTGCAAATAAATTGTCGACAATACTCGTGACATTACGTTCGTTCCCAGGTATTGGACCCGCAGCAATGATAACCGTATCTTCAGGCAAAATCTCGGCACCGCGAAAGTTTCCAGTAGACAGGCGGGCAAGAGCAGCCAATGGTTCTCCTTGACTCCCCGTGCATAAAATAGCTACCTTTTCAGGATCCAATTCATTAATTTCATGTGGGGCAATTAGCATTCCAGCAGGAACGGTTAAATAACCACGTTCCATAGCCACCTCCACAACATTAACCATAGTTCGACCGAGTAACGCAAGTTTTCGATTCGTTTTTTGCGCTGCATTTACGACTTGCTGAATACGACTAATATTTGAAGCAAAGGTAGAAACAATCACTTTGCGTTCGGCTTTCATGAAAGTTGCTTCCACGTGTTCACCTACCATTTGTTCCGATGGTGTTAAACCAGGACGCTCTGCATTAGTACTCTCAGACAATAGAAGCAAGACCCCAGCTTTGCCGATCTCTGCCATTTTATGAATATCAGCATGCTCATTATTCGCAGGGGTTAAATCGAACTTGAAATCCCCCGTATGCACAATATTCCCTTCTGGTGTGTGAAAGATCATGCCCAAGCAATCAGGAATACTATGTATCACTTTGAAAAAGCTCACACTCATTTCTCCGATTTTTAGTTTTGAGTTTGAGTTAATTTCAACAAGTTCGCTTTCTCTGAGAAGTTTATGTTCTTTTAATTTGATTTCAATTAATCCTAGTGTGAAGCGCGTAGCATAAACGGGTACATTCAATTTTTTTAAGAAGAACGGGATCCCCCCGATATGATCTTCATGTCCATGTGTGACAATTAAAGCCCTGACTTTATCTTTTTTTTCTACTAAATAAGCCATATCAGGGATAATCAAATCAATCCCTAATAAACTTTCATCTGGAAACTTATTTCCACAGTCAATAATCACGATATCGTTTGAATATTCGATTGCATACATATTTTTCCCGATTTCATTCAAACCGCCTAAAGCCAAGATAGATAAAGCATTCTTTTTTGTACTCAAATTTATATCCTCCCACTTTAAATATAATCTTAATATGCCCTTTGGGCTTCCCTTTATCAACGGGGTGAATGCTCGAGCTTCCTTTAGATACTTTAAGTACATTCCTTAAAATCTCTATGAATAAAAAAATTAATATCTGTCGAGTGTTATACAATTATCTGGCCTTTAAATGGAAAATGAACGCTTATCCTTTTTCAAGGATAGCGCCCGATTGTTGAGGAACATAAGCATATTGAAAAAGCATTGGAGAAGTCATTGAGGAGTATTTGGGAAGCAGCAATCTTTTATGGTTGTTTATTAACCAATCTGGCCCTATTACTGAAAAAGGCACAATTCCTCTTCAAGAATTGCGCCCGTCCGTAATATAAGGTTATTCCGACAAACAAGACCAAACCATCTTTGATTGATTAATTGTCCCTACAAACACAGATTGTTCTTTTAGATTATTTAAAAAATGTAGAAGCATATGCTTAACTGTTAAAGGCATTTCTAAGTTTAAAACGTTCGAAAGGTTTATCCAATGCAAAGTACCTTCATCTGAATTTATAAAATTTATCTTTGATATATTTCCAAAATAAATATAGTGTTGGCGAATTTCATCTTTGCTTCTACGTATTAATATATAACGAAGTTCAAACTGCTTTATTTCTTTACTTTTTATTCCCGTCTCTTCGAAAATCTCTCTTAAACAAGACTCTTCAGGACTATTCTGCTCACTTGCTTCCACATGTCCGCCAATTCCAGTCCATAAATTAGATGCTAATGCTCTTTCTTTAGAGCGTTTCAACATCAAAAGTTTATTATCATTAATTAGATAAGCCCCCGTCATTATTCGCATTCTTATCATAAACACCCTGCCCTTTGTTTCTCTTAATTGCTATTTAATTTCTTGATTTCTGTAACAAACTCCTTCTTTAAACTGCTCGTTAGCTTAATAGCAATAGGTAAGACTTTGATGCAATCTCCATCTTTTCCCCTGCTCCACACCCAACGTGCGATTTTCACCGCATTAGGCGTTCCATCTTATTCTTTTAGACTAAAGCAATTAAATTACAAAT
>JAEWDX010000030.1 GCA_023389895.1 Bacillota bacterium | reverse complement strand
CCCGTCCGCCGCTAACTGTTAGAAGCAAGCTTCTAACAGTCCGCTCGACTTGCATGTATTAGGCACGCCGCCAGCGTTCGTCCTGAGCCAGGATCAAACTCTCCATTAAAGAGTAAGATTAGCTCTTGAGTTTACTACTTGATTTAACGTTGACGTTTTTTGTTCGTTCAGTTTTCAAAGAACAAAGCTACTACATTGAATTACTTCATGAATAAGCTTCCTTGAATGAGCTTCATGCAGCTTTGCGACGAGCTGAGGATTTACTTCCTCTAGTAATCTACGGCGCAGGAGCAAGGTTTTTATTCACTATGCAATTAAAAATTAGCAGTTAATTTTTGCTTCATCGCTCACGAGCGACTTAATAAGTCTAACAAAATCATCTTACCAAGTCAACAACTTTTTTAAAATGTTTTTTATCAAAGTCATTCGCTTGCGGCAACAGATATTAATATACCACCAGATTTAACTCGTTGCAATCATTTTTTTAAAGAAAATCAAAAAAAAAATATTCTTATAATTACACTAATTAGGTAAGGAAAGGGAAAGCAGATAAAACACGCTTTCCCTTTCCTAAATCAATGGAATTAACGATGACGCATAAGAGGGAATAAAAGCACATCTCTTATTGATGGAGAGTTCGTTAACAACATAACAAGACGGTCAATTCCAATTCCTAATCCACCAGTAGGAGGCATCCCGTATTCTAATGCTTCTATGAAATCATCATCCATCATATGAGCCTCATCATTTCCTTGTTCACGTTCTTTAAGCTGCGCTTCAAAACGCTCTCTCTGATCGATTGGATCATTTAATTCCGTAAATGCATTTGCATGCTCACGAGCTACAATAAATAATTCAAACCGATCTGTAAATCGCGGATCCGATTCATTCTTCTTAGCAAGAGGCGAAATTTCAACCGGATGACCATAAATAAAGGTAGGTTGAATTAATTTTTCCTCAACCTTCTGTTCAAAAAACTCATTAACAACATGACCATAAAGCATATGCTCTGTAACTTCTACTCCATGATCCTTAGCTAATGTGTGAGCTTCTTCCTTACTCATCTCTTTCCAGAAATCAACACCTGTATATTCCTTAATCGCATCAACCATATGAAGTCTCTTCCATTCTGGTTTCAAGTCAACTTCATATTCTCCATATTCAATAGTTGTCTTTCCTAATACTTCTTCTGCAATATGAGCGATCAGATTTTCTGTAAGGCTCATAATATCACGATAATCAGCATATGCTTCATACAATTCAATCATCGTAAACTCTGGATTATGCCTTGTTGACACACCTTCATTACGGAAAACACGGCCAATTTCATAAACCTTTTCAAGGCCACCAACAATTAAACGCTTCAAATGAAGCTCGATGGCAATACGCATATATAATTCCATATCAAGTGCATTATGATGTGTAATAAATGGACGAGCTGAAGCACCCCCTGCAATTGAATGCATCATCGGTGTTTCAACTTCCAAATATCCTTGACTATCAAGATAACGACGCATTGACTGAATAATTCGGCTGCGAGTGATAAATGTAGATTTGCTTTCTTGGCTCATAATTAAATCTAGATAACGCTGGCGATAACGTTGTTCAACATCTTTCAATCCATGAAATTTATCAGGAAGTGGACGCAACGCTTTCGTTAATAGCTCGAATTCCTGAACTTTAATAGAAAGTTCCCCTACTTTTGTTTTAAAAAGGGTTCCAGATATACCGATAATATCTCCTAGATCGGCTGAATTAAAAATTTGATATTTTTCTTCTCCAACAGCATCCTGGCGAACATAAATTTGAATTTGTCCCGTTAAATCCTGGATGTGTGCAAAACCAGCTTTCCCTTTTCCACGCTTCGTCATGATACGACCAGCGATTGTGACAGTAATATTTTTCTCGTCTAGCTCTTCCTTCTCAAAATCACTATATTGTGCAGTAAGTTCATTTGATGTATGAGAACGGTCAAATCTTTTTCCAAACGGATCAAGCCCATGCTCACGCAGGCTGTTCATTTTTTCCCTTCTCACTTTTATTTGATCACTTAATTCTTCATTTCCTTGATTCACTTCTATCATCTCCATTTTGTAAAACTTTTATGTAAATCAATGACACAGCATCCATACTTAAATTCTTCTATCCTTCTATATTTTACACAAAGCGGCACATACAGACATCATTTATCTTTATAAATAGAAATAAAACTGCCAGCAAGATCACTGGCAGTTGTCTTTATATGAAAAATATTATAGTGAAAGAAATCTATCATGTCAAACGACACCTTATCCTGCTTGACTTTGAGTACGTTCTTTTTCCTCTGTTTCTAGAACAAGCCCATTTAAAAGATTAACGAGCTCTTCCCTTGTACTACACTCATTAATGGCATTACGCACCTTCGCATTACCACGGATTCCCTTCAAATACCATGCGCCATGTTTACGCATTTCACGAACAGCAATGTTTTCATTCTTTAAATCAATTAATCGATCAAGATGAAGAATGCAGACGTCCATTTTTTCGCGTACACTTGGCTCCTCTATTAATTCACCTGTCTCAAGATATTTAACCGTTCGGTAAATCATCCATGGATTTCCTAGTGCCGCTCTCCCAATCATCACACCATCACAGCCTGTTTCCTCAAGCATGCGTTTAGCATCATGAGGGGTGCTGACATCCCCATTTCCGATGAGCGGAATAGTAATATTTTGTTTAACCTCACGAATGATATCCCAATTTGCCTTTCCTTCATACATTTGCACACGCGTACGTCCATGCAAGGAAACAGCCTTTCCACCTGCACGTTCAACTGCCTGAGCATTTCTCACAGCATAAATATGCTTCTCATCCCAACCCATACGCATTTTAACAGTTACTGGCTTTTCAACAACAGCAGTAACAGCAGACACCATTTCATAAATTTTATCTGAATCAAGCAGCCATTTTGCGCCGGCGTCACTTTTTGTGATTTTTGGAACAGGGCATCCCATATTAATATCAATAATATCCGCATTCGTATGTTTATCAACAAATTGGGCTGCCTCAACTAAAGTTTCTCTTTCTCCCCCAAAAATTTGCAGACTTAACGGCTTTTCACGCTCATCTATATAAAGCATGTCCATTGTTTTTTCATTTTTAAAAACAATCCCCTTGTCGCTAACCATCTCGGCACAAACTAATCCTGCTCCGAATTCTTTTACAGTTAGACGAAAAGCTGAGTTACATACTCCCGCCATGGGGGCGAGAACGACTCGATTTTTTAATTCTATATCACCAATTTTAAACATATCGATCTAAACCTCCTTGTAAGAAAAGCGGGCGCTAAACAATAATCCCGTTTCAAAATAGCAAAACGGACATTATTTTAAAATTAAATAAGTACATTCATCCAACTCAAAATTACTTTCTATTCATTACTCTCCTCAGAAGGCTGTAGTTCTGCAACGGTAATATTTAACACCTGTGCAACTAGCTCGATAAATGCATCATTAGGCATTCTGTTTCCCCTTTCAATTTCTCCTAAAACGGAAACAGACACACATAATTCTTTAGCGAAACCTTCCTGAGTATATCCTTTTAATTTTCGAAAAGCGCGAATACGTCTTCCCCATTTCTCTGCTTCCATATTCGTACTCCCTCTCTATTAGATATATCCTCTAAAATAGCATGCAGAGGAATTTCCATCGTCGGAAGCTTGATGTTAGGCGCAATCTCTAGAAGGGGTATAAGAACAAAAGCTCTTTCTTGCATCCGAGGATGAGGCACTGTTAACTTCTCTGATTTAATGTTGTCTTGATTATACAACAAGATGTCAAGGTCTAATGTTCGCGGCCCCCACCTAATATCCCTTTTTCTACCAAGGTTTTTTTCGATTTCGAGGCAAAGAGATAGTAATTCATACGGATCTAAAGTTGTCTTTAACTCCATGACCATATTCAGAAATTGATCTTGATTTACATAACCAACCGGATCCGTTTCATAAATCGATGAAATACTTATTACGTTTATGTTAGCATACGCATTCAATTCTTCGATAGCAGCCTTTAAAATTTCAAAGCGATCACCTATATTTGAACCAAGAGAAATATATGTTTGATTACTCATGAGTTACCTACCCCTTGTTATTTCAACAGCTACTGATTCATAATGTCCTGCAATAGGAGGATCTGGCTTGATTACCCTTACGGTTACAACAGAAATCGCTTCAAAGCTTTGCAATAATTCTGAAGTAATTCTCTCAGCTACTGCTTCAATAAGCTTATATGGTTTTCCTTCAACAATTTCTTTACAAACTTGATAAATTTCCCCGTAATGAATAGACGCCGCGAGCGAGTCTGTTTCGCCAGCTTTTTTTAGATCTGCCTCTACAATTAAATCAATGATAAACCTTTGCCCAAGTTTCGTTTCTTCTGGAAAAACACCATGATAACCATAGAACGACATTTTTTGTAAGATAATTTTATCCATTAGAGATTTCCTTTCCGAGTAAAGCATCCATCATTTTCGCCATTCTAGCTATTTCCTTTACATCATGAACGCGAACGATTTGACACCCTTTTTGGATACCAAAGCATACTGTTGCACCTGTACCTTCTAGTCTTTCTTCAACCGGCAAATCTAAAACATTGCCGATCATTGATTTTCTAGACGTACCAAGTAATACTGGATAACCGATTGAAACTAGTTTATCTAAGTTTCTCATCATCTCAAGATTATAAAATAAATCCTTCGCAAATCCAATCCCTGGGTCTAAGATAATCCGTTCATCTTTCACACCAGCAGCCTTCACGAAAGAAATGCTTTCAGATAAATCATTTACGACATCGCGATAAAAATGATCATACTGTTGATCTTTTCGATTATGCATTAAAATAATCGGCACGTCATACCGCGCAGCAACATTTGCCATTTCATCATCCGCTTTTGCTCCCCAAACATCATTAATAACATGCGCACCCGCTATAATTGCCTGCTTAGCTACTTCTGCTTTATATGTGTCAATCGAAATCGGAATTTGAACTTCTTTCCTTATTGCTTCGATAACTGGAATAACCCTTTCCAATTCTTCTTCAACTGGAACAGCCGCAAAGCCCGGACGCGTAGATTCACCGCCAATATCAATCATATCCGCTCCATCCTCAACCATTTGCCGTGCATGATCCACCGCTTTGTCAATCCGATTAAATTTCCCACCATCTGAGAATGAATCTGGCGTCATATTCAAAATTCCCATAATAAGTGTTTTTTTTCCATAATCTAAAGAATATGAACCGCACTGAATAATGTTTGTCATCAATATTAACCCCCTATAGAACTTCCTTTCTACTCCATAATGTTTCTGTATAGCCTTTATATTGCTGTTTAAACAGCTTTACAAACTCTCCTAATCTACCAGGCTTTGTCATTCCATCAACTTCTACAATCGGTACGATTTCTTGAATGGAATTCGTTACAAATACCTCATCTGCCTCTAATGCCTGATCTACTGAATAAAATCCCTCTTGAATCTCTATCCCATTTCTCCGAGCTAAATAAAGGACAAACTGCCTTGTAATTCCATTTAAAATCCCCGTCTGAATTGTAGGGGTAAAGAGAACTTGATCCTTCATCCAGAATAAGTTAGAAACAACCCCTTCTGCTAAATAACCTTCCGCAGTTAGAAAAATCCCTTCACAGTTAAGGCGATTGCCAATTTCTCTTTTAGCTAAAATATTATTCAAATAATGATGTGATTTAAGCCGTTCTTTGCCCTCTGGTGTATTGCGCTTTACATGAAGGATGACCGCCGTTTTCTCTTGCTCGTTCATTGGTGAAAGTGCTTGAGCAAAAATAATCAAGTTCGGATCATTATATGACTCGAGTTGGAGACCAATTTCTCCAATACCAGCCGATACATTTAATCGAATCCGAGCATCTGTTAAATGATTTTTTCTCAATAATCGGTTTAAATCATATACAATCTGTTCTCTTGAATATTGAATATCAATATTTAATGTCCTTAAACCATTGTTAAGCCGCGCTAAATGGTCATCCAATAGAAAAGGATGTCCATTATAAACCCGAAAAGTTTCAAAAAGCCCCATTCCATATAGGAAACCATGATCAAATGGAGAAATCACCGCTTCTTCCGCAGCAATAATCTCCCCATTTATATAAATAAACAAACTTATCTCTCCTTACCTGTTTGAATAATCCGCATAATAATCGATAAAGTTCTTTAGTAAATCCTTTCCTGCTGTAGTCAAAATCGACTCTGGATGAAATTGCACTCCTTCAATAGGCAATTCCTTATGGCGTATCGCCATAATTTCCCCTTCCGTTGTCCACGCAGACACTTCTAAACAAGAAGGAAGTGTTTCTTTTTTTACGATTAAGGAATGATACCTTGCTGCTGGAAAAGGATTGGGCAAATCTTGGAAAATCGTTCTGCCATCATGATGCATAGTTGACGTTTTCCCATGCATCAGCCTTTTCGCTCGGACAACATCACCGCCGAATGATTGGGCGATCGATTGCTGTCCAAGACAAACACCGAAAATCGGGATGACTCCAGCAAATGCTTCAATCACCTTGAGGCTTATTCCTGCTTCGTTCGGACTTTTCGGCCCTGGGGAAATCATGAGAAATTTCGGATTTAATTGGCTAATTTCTTCGATCGATGTTTCATCGTTTCGTTTTACAATTAACTCCTCCCCTAGTTCCCCTAAATATTGTACAAGATTATATGTAAAGGAATCATAATTATCAATCATTAGGATCATTGCTTGTCCCCTTTCCCTGTTCAGCCATCTCCTTTGCCTTCCATAAAGCAATCGCCTTCTTTAATGATTCTTCATATTCACTTTGCGGATTCGAATCAATGACAATTCCTGCTCCGGCTTGCACATATGCCTTCCCATCCTTCACAAGCATGGTCCTAATCATAATATTCAGTTCTAGATCACCATTAAAGCTAATCCAGCCTAATGAGCCTGTATATGGTCCTCTCGTCACAGGCTCAAGCTCTTCAATAATTTCCATCGTTCTAACCTTTGGGGCGCCCGTAATGGTCCCACCAGGAAAAACGGCATCGATTAAAGCAAAGCCATCTTTATCGTTTGCAAGCTTCCCTTTTACATTTGAAACGATATGCATAACATGAGAATATTTCTCGATCACCATAAATTCATTAACCTCAACAGTCCCATACTCACAAACGCGACCAAGGTCATTTCTTTCTAAATCGACGAGCATAACATGCTCAGCACGTTCCTTCTCATTTTCTATCAACTCATTCGCAAGCTCAAGATCTTCAGTTTCATCCCTTCCCCGTGGACGAGTCCCAGCAATTGGACGAGTGCTAACTTCATTCTCCTTTTTCTTAATCAATAGCTCCGGTGAGCCACTTACTAGCTGATAAAAAGGAGTATGAAAATAACCCATGTAGGGCGATGGATTTAACATTCTCAGCTGTTCATAAACTGCTAGAGCAGGAACAGCTATTGATTGGCTTTGGCGGACAGATAAATTCACTTGGAATACATCTCCTTGTGAAATATATTGCTGCACCTTTTCAACCGCTTGCATAAAGCTTTCCTCTGTGAATGATACATCTAGCTTATTGTCGATTGAGCTTACTTCGTTTGAATAAGTATCTCGATGTCGCTCGAGCCAAAGCGTCTCCCATTCCTTTGCCTTTTCTATAGCAGTTTGCTTTCCTTCCCGATCGTTGTAAAGGAACATTAGCCATAATACCTCATCTTTATGGTCAAAAACGAACCATTCCTTGTATACAAAAAAATGAACATCTGGAATTTGTAAATCATCAGTAGCTAAAACAGGCAGTTTTTCAACATAGCGCCCGTAATCATAACTAATATACCCTATTGCTCCACCTTGAAAATCTGGCAAGTCTACTCGTCTTTCAACTTCAAATTGACTAAGCCATTTTTTCAATAAATGGAGTGGGTTTCCGTTTAATGTTTGCTTTTTATTAGTATGGATAATTTCTAGCCACGAATTTTTCCCAATCAATTCAGCTACATGTTCAAAAGCGGCGATACTATAGCGTCCGCCTCTTCCACTTTCTAAAAAAACATGATGCTCTCTATCTTTTACAAGATACTGATACTGCAAGAAAAATTGTGGGTAAGAAAGGGGAATCTTTCTCGCATAAATTTTAAACTGCGCCAAGGAAATATCACTCCTAATCTTTTCTCTTTTTTATTCTACATGAAGATGGACAAGCTTTCATTTTTAATATAAGGGCTTTGTTAATCTAACGGTTGACTTCCGCTCAAATCAACGAAATGAAATGAAACAAAACATAAATTAGAAAAGCAACAGCCATTTGATCGACTGTTGCTTTTCTATTACACATGGAAAGTTATTAATCTTCAAATTGATATAAAGGTGTGCTTAAATAACGTTCCCCATTACTTGGAATGATCGCAAGAACTTTCTTCCCTTTTCCGAGCTGCTTCGCTACTTTTAAGGCAGCGGAGATGGCTGCGCCAGAGGAAATGCCTCCTAAAATTCCTTCCTCTTTTGCTGCACGACGAGCATATTCAAAAGCTTCATCATTCGTAATTTTAATGATTTCATCATAAACTTCAGTATTTAGAACCTTTGGAACAAAGCCTGCACCAATACCTTGGATTTTATGTGGACCAGGTTTCCCTCCTGAGAGAACAGGGGAATCTGACGGTTCGACTGCATAAATTTTGATGTCCTTGTACTTTTCACGAAGAACCTCCCCAGCACCTGTAATCGTTCCTCCTGTCCCAATTCCTGAAATAAATCCGTCAAGCTGCTCACCCATTTGTTCAGTAATTTCTTTTCCTGTCGTACGACGATGAATCTCAGGATTAGAAGGGTTATTAAATTGCTGTGGCATGAAATAGTTATGTTCCTGAGCTAATTCTTCCGCCTTACGAATAGCGCCATTCATCCCCTCTGTTCCAGGGGTTAAAACTAAATCCGCTCCGTAAGCACGCAGTAAATTACGACGCTCCAAACTCATTGTTTCTGGCATAACAAGAATGGCTTTATAGCCTTTAGCAGCAGCAATCATCGCAAGACCGATTCCCGTGTTGCCGCTTGTCGGTTCAATAATGGTTGCTCCTGGCTTTAAGATGCCATTTTCTTCTGCTGATTCAATCATTGCAAGTGCAATTCGATCCTTTACACTACTTCCAGGATTCATATACTCAAGCTTTACATACACATCTGCACTATTTTCCTCAACGAGTCGATTAAGCTTCACAATCGGTGTATTTCCTACTAATTCAGCTATTGAATTTGCAATACGTGGCATTTACCCCACTCCTTTTATTATTCCGAGTATTTATATTGGATTAGTTAAAACTTAACAAGTACCACCTAAAAAGTCAATCATTTTATCTAGAAATTAGTTAATTTTTACAATCATTAACGTAGTTTATTACCTATTCTCATTCATTATTCATTATCTAAAGAGATTAATTTAACAAGTAACGAGGTATGTAAACGTCGAAGAGCTATCCGATAAGTACTGGGCACTTAGATGGATAGCTCTTTTCATCTTTACCTTATTTCGCTTCTGTTTTCCCGTAAAACCAGTCAACGTCTGCCTCATTCCATAGCGATTTCGCTGAAACAGGTGCATCCATTTGTGCTAAAGCAATTTGACGGCGAATTTGATCCTTCACTTCTTTATAAGTGTATTCTGTACCTTTGACATGCTCATGTAGCATAAAGATTGCATACCCATCCTCAAACTTTATCTCCTTACTCCATTTATTAAGCTTTAATTTCTTAATCGTTTGAAAAATATCCCCTGAGTATCGTTCACTCTTCTCATTTATGTACCCAGCATCTCCACCATCATTAGCTGTGAATTCATCAATCGATCGTTCCATAGCTAACACAGGAAACTTAGAGCCATTTTCCAATTCCTTTAATGTTTGCTCTGCTTCTTCTTTCGTTTTCACGATGATTTGGGAAATATGGTAAGAGTCTGGCAAAATAAATTGGCCTTTATTTTGTTCATAATAGCTTTTCATTTCTTTATCTGAAACATGTACATCCTTTGTCAGAAGCTCCTCGAGAATGATGTCGCTTTTAATTTGCTGTTGCCAATTTTCTTCATCGGCCTGCTGATAACCACCTGCACTGCCGTACATCGTTTTGACCATCTGCAATTCACGTTCAACTGCTTTATTTGAAATTTTAACTCCATATTTTTTCCCAGCAGTTTCAATTACTTTTTGATCAACTAGCTCACTTAATACTTCTTTACCATACCGTGACTCCATCTCATTTAGCCATTCTTGCCGCGTGACCTTTTCTTTGCCAATCGTAGCAACAACCTCACTATTCCCCTGATCTCCCTTTGACAGGAGAAGAAAGATCGTTAAGCAATTTAATAGAATTAGTCCTGCAATTATCAGCCAAAGCTTCTCCCTCTTCAACTTAGCCCTCCTCTTACTTTACGGCTTGCTTCAATTCTTCTAGCTCTTCCTTCGTGTAATGATAAGATTCATTACAGAAGTGACATTGTGCCTCCGCTTTTCCATCTGTATCGATCATATCTTGAATTTCATCCACTCCAAGACTGATAATCGCATTCGCAAACCTTTCCTTCGAGCAAGTACATGTAAACGCAACAGGAAGCTTCTCCAATATATTCACATTCTCTTCCCCTAACAGCGTTTGCAGCAATTCCTCTGGAGTTAGCCCTTGTTCGATTAGCTTTGAAACAGGCGGTATTTTCTTCAGCCTCTTCTCTATTTCCGTAATAACCTCATCATCTGTTCCAGGCATCAGCTGTAAAATAAATCCGCCTGCTGCAAGGATCGAATTATCTGGATTTACTAATATACCGACGCCAACAGAGGATGGCACTTGTTCAGATGTGACAAAATAATAAGTAAAGTCTTCCCCCAGTTCTCCAGATACGAGTGGCACTTGACCAGTAAAATGCTCCCTCATTCCAATATCCTTCACAACCGTTAGCGTACCCTCTGTTCCAACTGCACGCCGTACATCAAGCTTTCCTTGCTCATTTAGGTCAAAATGTGTTTGTGGATTTGTTACATAGCCTCTTACTTCACCCTTGGCATTACTATCTACTAATATAACACCGATTGGACCACCACCCTCGATTTTGATCGTGAGCTTTTCTTCTCCTTTTAACATCGCTCCCATCATCACAGCGGCAGACATTGATCTTCCGAGCGCCGCAGAAGCTGTCGGCCATGTATAATGTCGTGTTTGTGCCTCCCCTACAGTCTCTGTTGTACGAACCGCATATGCCCTAACCTGTCCATTAAATCCTAATGCCTTTACTAAGTAGTCGTTCATTTATAAGCCCCTTTCAATTATCCACTCTTTCTTCCATATTTCGTTTATATATGAGTTGGAGGCCCTTTAATGTCAAAAGTGGATCAACGACATCAATCACAGTCGATTCTTTCGCAATTAAGTTAGCTAATCCCCCAGTTGCAATGACAGTTGGGTTTTCCTTCGCCTGTGCCTTCATTCTCTTTACAATTCCCTCAACTTGGCCAACATAGCCATATAGTATTCCTGCCTGCATAGCAGCAACAGTATTCTTGCCAATAATATGATCTGGACGAGCAATTTCAATTCTTGGCAGCTTGGCAGCTCTTGAATATAATGCTTCTGTCGAAATGCCAATCCCCGGCGCAATTGCTCCACCCATATATTGCTTCTTCTCATTTACATAGCAATATGTAGTGGCTGTTCCGAAATCAACAATAATAAGCGGGCTCCCATAGTCATGGATTGCAGCGATCGCATTTACAATTCGATCCGCCCCAACTTCTCTTGGGTTTTCATATTTAATATTGAGCCCTGTTTTAATGCCAGGTCCAACAATGAGTGGTTTAATTTGAAAATACTTATCACACATTCTCTCTAGCGCCGTCATAATCGGCGGAACTACTGATGAAATAATAATGCCATCAATTTGTGAAAAAGTAAGATTTTCATGCTCAAATAAAGATTTTATCAGCATGCCATATTCATCTTCTGTTTTATGACGGTTTGTTTCAACTCGCCAGTGATGTTTCAATCTATCACCATCATATACACCTAGCACCATATTCGTATTCCCTATATCAAAAACAAAAATCATCTTCTCACCACTTTATTCTCAAGATTATATACATGTGTAAGCTTTGAAGCAGAACAACTTTCTCTCATTTAAAAAATATCATAACATAACTGAAAGAAAATCGTATAATCCTACAGTCTTTTTATTCGTAAAATAGAGAGAAAAAAAGCGCTCTAAATTGAGCGCTTCTTTCTCTCTATTTGCATGCTGTAAGCTCGTTATTACTTGAAACCATTTATTCTTTCCGGTCTTCACCGATTGCAGGTGGGTTCTCTTCTTCCGCAGGAGTTGAATCTTCTCTTGCTTCAGGAATATCTCCACCAACCTCTTCGTCATCTTTTCTAATATTAATATTTACTTTAACATCATCTGAAGACACATTCTCCTTTGAAACGGGACGCTCAGGCAATACGCCATGATCCATTAGATTCTTAATTTGTTCAGCATCTAATGTTTCCACTTCAAGAAGTGTGTTTGCAACGAGATCAAGTTTTTCACGATTTTCCGTTAGGACTTTTCTCGCTTTTTCATAGCACTCTTTAATAATACGTTGAATTTCTTGGTCAATTTCATACGCGATCGCATCAGAGTAATTTTGATCATTGTTGAAATCTCTTCCTAAGAATACTTGACCACCTTGCGATTGTCCAAATTGCAATGGACCGAGCTTATCACTCATCCCGTATTCTGTTACCATTTTCCGGGCAATTCCTGTTGCACGCTGGAAGTCATTGTGAGCACCCGTACTTACTTCACCGAAAACGACTTCCTCAGCCACTCGTCCACCGAGTAAACCAACAATTTTATCAAGAAGCTCTGGCTTCGTCATGAAGAAACGATCTTCTTTCGGAAGCATGACCGCATAGCCACCAGCTTGACCACGTGGTACGATTGTTACCTTATGGACCATTTCCGCATCTTCAAGAACGACACCAATGACTGTATGACCAGCTTCATGGAAAGCAACGATATTTCTTTCCTTCTTCGAAATAACACGACTTTTCTTCGCTGGACCAGCAATAACACGATCCGATGCTTCATCTAAATCATCCATATCGATTTTCTTCTTATCTCTGCGGGCTGCTACAAGTGCCGCCTCGTTCAATAAGTTTTCCAAATCGGCACCAGAGAAACCTGGTGTACGTTGCGCAATAGCTTTTAAATTAACACCTTCATCCAATGGCTTATTGCGAGCATGGACTTTAAGAACAGCTTCACGACCAATTACATCTGGACGATCAACTGTAATTTGGCGATCGAAACGCCCTGGACGCAATAATGCCGGGTCAAGAATATCTGGACGGTTTGTCGCAGCAATAATAATAATTCCTTCATTTGCTCCGAATCCATCCATTTCTACTAACAATTGGTTAAGTGTTTGTTCACGTTCATCATGACCTCCACCTAATCCAGCACCACGCTGGCGACCAACAGCATCAATTTCATCGATAAAAATAATACATGGTGCATTTTTCTTCGCATTTTCAAATAAATCACGAACACGCGAAGCTCCAACACCGACAAACATTTCAACGAAATCAGAACCACTGATTGAGAAGAATGGGACACCTGCCTCACCAGCTGCAGCTCGTGCTAATAAGGTTTTACCAGTTCCTGGAGGCCCTACTAATAAAACACCTTTAGGAATTCTTGCTCCAAGCTCTGAAAATTTCCTTGGGTCCTTTAAGAACTCAACAACTTCAACAAGCTCTTGCTTCTCTTCATCAGCACCCGCAACATCTTTGAAGCGTACTTTCTTTTTAGTATCATCGTAAAGCTTTGCCTTGCTCTTACCGAAATTCATTACACGGCCACCGCCGCCCTGTGCCTGATTCATCAAGAAGAAGAATAGGAACAAAATAATGATAAATGGAATGATCGATGTAAAAAACGTAACCCAGCCGCTTGTTTCTTTAGCAGGCTCAACCGTTACCTCTGACTTTTGAATAGCTGCCGCATCAATCCGATCTAAGATTTTGTCATTATTTACAACATAAGTAATGAAAAACTTTTCCTTTTCATAGCTTTTAAGCTGTCCGCGTACTTCATAGACACCTCTTTCAGGCTGCAAGGAAACAGACTTAACTTCGCCACTCTCTAAATAACTAACAAATTGATCGTAAGTGATTCGTTCTGTCGGTTCATTACTACCGTTAAAAAAACTAACAACGCCAATTATGACTAAAAATATTAATAAATAAAAGATGGTATTACGGAAGATCCGATTCATCTCTTACCTCCTCCCACTTTTAAGAAACTATAATGTATAGTAGCATATGAAATCATGCTAATTCAAGGAATTACACTTTTCTTCTGACTGTATAGTCAGAAGAAAAAATACTTGAGCAAGAAGTTGATCTAATTAATCTTGATTACGATATACCTCTGGTTTAAGTATACCTATATATGGAAGATTTCGGTATTTTTCTGCGTAATCAAGGCCATATCCGACAACAAATTCATCTGGCACGATAAAGCCAACATAATCTGCACGAATACTTGCTTTACGTCCAGTCGGTTTATCAAGCAATGTAACAATTTTAATGGATTTTGCTTTGCGATAACGGAATAACTCTACTAAATAACTCAATGTTAAGCCACTGTCGATAATATCCTCAATAATGAGAATATCCCTTCCTTCAACAGAAGTGTCTAAATCTTTAACGATTTTGACTTCTCCTGATGAAACAGTGGATTTCCCATAGCTTGAAACATCCATGAAATCCATTTCTAAATACGTATCAACTCGCTTTAATAAATCACTCATGAATGGCATTGCACCTTTTAATACACCAATAACAAGTGGAAAGCTATCCTTATACGCTTCAGTTAGTTCTGCAGCAAGAGTTTTTATTTTTTCTTGAATTTCCTCTTCTGTTATTAATATTTCTTTAATATCATTTTTCATTAGTGTGCCCCCTAGAAGATCAATGCTTTTTTATGTAAGTTAAAAGAATATAATGAGAATCAGGTAGATTCTTTACCTCATGATGAAATTTCTTCAGTTCAGGCACCCATAGAATTTGACCATTGCCATCTGTTACAATCGGCCATTCCTTTCGCGCGAGTAAAGGCACCTTTCTGTCAATAAAAATATCTTTTACCTTTTTCGTTCCTCCCATTCCTTGCAATGACATCCGATCTCCTTCTTCTCTTGTCCGAATAACGAATGGAAAGATCACATCATCATAATTTAAGAGAAGACGATTAGTTGAAACAAGATGGTTTCTGCTATTTGTCACTGTAAAAATGATAGTATAACCATTGGGTAATTCAACCTCACCAGGTTCAGCTAATTCAAAGCGATAAGACTGTACATGATGACGATGAAAGCTGAAAGAACATTTATCGTATGATCGCACAATATGTAAACCGTTTGGGAAATTCAGCGTACCAGATGGGTGAGAATTATTCATTAACGAAATTAAATTCTCACTATGTAAAGCAGATAGAGAAGAAGGAATATTTTCATAAAGATATTTTAATATTAGTTGAATCCCTCTTCTTTGTAAAGGCTTTGGGATAGCCAGAAAATCATTAATATGTAAGATTATTTCCCCCTTTGTCTGCCTCTCTATTACAGTATTCATTTTTTCAATTGTCAATTCCTGCAAAAGAACTTCGTCATCCTTAATTTCTTCACTAAATCTCTGAAAATGCTCATGGACATGCGGGTTTTCTTTTTTTAGAAAAGGGATAACTTCCTTTCGAAAGCGATTCCGGCTATATATTCCTTTATTATTGCTCGGATCTAGCCTAGGTTCAAGCTGTTCCTTGCTACAATATTCTTCAATTTCTTGGCGATTTAAGCAAAGAAACGGGCGTATTATTTGCCCTTTGCCAAACGTCCTCATGAAAGAAATACCTCCTCTAGCCTCCCCTCGACTTCCCCTCGTTAATCGCATCAGAATGGTCTCGACTTGATCATCCCCATGGTGACCGAGAACAAGATAATCGGCTTTATATTTCGCCATTATCTCTTCTAAAAAGGCATAGCGGCATTCCCTTGAAGCAACTTGAGCACTCTTGCCGGTCTTTGCAATATACGCAGGAACATCTATTCTCGTCATTTCAAAAGCAATGTCTCTTTCTCGGCAAAACTCCTTTACAAATAACGCCTCTCGATAGGATTCTTCGCCTCTAAACATATGATCGACATGTGCAGCAATAATATGAAGACTATCTAATCGACTTTTATTCCATAAATAATGAAGAAGAGCTAAAGAATCAGGACCACCCGATACACCAATGACAAGCGTTGATTGATTTAATTTTATGCCCTTACGTTTTAAAAAAGCTCTAACTTTTTCATCTAACATCTTTTTCGCTTCTTTCTACTTCATAAAGTATCTACTAATGATCATACCATGATTGAACTTCCGATTCAAAATGGAGATTATTACTGAATTTGGAAATAAATATATAACATGTATAAAACGGTAATCATCATCACGAGTAGACTTGTCTCGAGTAGCCGATAGCTTTTTTTCTTTTTCACTTGTGTTTGTCGACTTATATTTGTCCCCTTCCTTTGAGCCAGCTTTTGATCGTGCAGTGTTTGTCGGTTTGCATGCTTTTGTTTATTCTGGATGAGGATGAGCAGCTCATTTCTCATCTCCTTAGCTGATCGAAATTCTCCTCTTAAAGCTGGAAGAATAATTTGTTCATACTTATGAAGCTCTGTTGATTGTCGAACCTTTAATTCAAGCTGGTGATGATCACCCGATGCTTTATTGAAGCGTTTTGGATAGGCAATATTAATGAGAATCATCGCAACAGCAAATAGATCATAGGTTACTTCAGCCTTTCTTGAGCCATACCCCCAATAGCCCCGATCGAAAAACTCAGTAAATTCTTTGATGGCTCTCCCTTGAATCGTTGTTCCGCCCACATCGATGCAGCGAATTCTTGGTGGAGGCCCTGTTACGATCAGATTATCTGGCTTCAAATCACCGAAAACCCAGCCATTTCCATGAAGCTGCTGTAAATCGCTCAATAGCTGTAAAATAAGGACATCTATCCAGGAAGATCCTTTCTGTTGAATAAATGAAAGCAAATTAGGACCTTGTATATACTCCATCACATAGAAGGAAGTGATTCTGCCTTGATGAAGCCAATCATCGACATCAAGCAAAGAAGGCCCGAGGCAATCGCCTTGGACCTTTTTAAAGGATTTGAGGACATTCACCTCGGAAGTTACAGTCATCCCATTATCACTCATTTTTAATGCGACATATTTATTGACATATTGGGCTAAATATACGATCCCATTGGCTCCAAAACCGAGCTCACGAATAATTTTATAGCGATTCCGATGCCATTTTCCCTCAATCATAGTACCTGCATTTACTTTAAATGGACTCTTCAAAGAATGATTCATCATCACGGGAAAGCAGACTCCTTAATGATCTTTTTTTATTAAAATAAGATAAAGCTTCGCGAATCGCAGGGCCTGTCGGGGTAATGCCTCCTGTCGTTAATTTATTAAATAATGCCGTTAACGCACCTAAATTTGGTGTCCAATCAAGCAGATTCTCTACTTCCTTCTTTTTCCCGGGAAAAACAAAGACAGAGAAGCGATTTTGTCCTGCACGTGCATTTAGACTTAAAGATAAATCGAGTAATGCTTCCTTTACAGTTGGAAGCTTATGCTCCATGCTTGCACTTGTATCAACTAGAATGAGAACATCAAGCTCCACTGTTTCTCCAAGCTCATCGACGACCTCCATTACCTCTCCTCTTTGCTCAGGAGGGAGATCCTCGACTGATTTCCCCCTTCCAAGGATTTGTTGAAGTTCCTTGTTAACGACGCCTTGCAAAGTTTGCGTCATCGCTTTTCGTGTTACCATTTGCACAGTATGTGCAAGCTGCTTCGCATAGACGATTTGGCTGACGCCTCCACCTGAAAGGGCAATTCCTTCAATTTCCCTCATGCTTTTTTCGTCAATTATATCTTTCTCGACCACTCCGATTACATTAACAGTTATCCCTTGTTCCCTAGCAAGGGCTGCCATGGCGATTGGATCCTCCCCTTGATTCGAGTATCCATCCGTTATTAATAAAATTTGCTTTAATGCTCCTGGTTTTATCATAAACTCCCCTCCACTTATTAAATGATTTGATCATTGCGTTTTTTCTTGTTGAAAAAACAACTATCTTTTCACAATCATTTTCGACGATGCAGAGGGGAATTATACATATTCTTTTCCTTTTATGGTTATATTAAATTAATTTGCCTTATTTAGAAGCTTGTGAACGGGAATCGTCGCCCATTTAGGGGTATTATGCATAAGTTTCGCAACGACTACTGTCATATCATCCTCAATAACCCCAGACGTTGAGCGGATAACCTCCTCCATAATTAAATCCGCAATTTCCTGGGGATTTTCTGTTTTTAATTCGCCGATTTTCCTCTTCATCCATAGATCAAAATTTTCTATATGCTTTGGCCCTTCAAAAATACCATCGCTCATCATGATTAATAAATCTCCTGCTTTTAACTGCTTACTCACAACTTCAACTTCGAATTCATCAATAATTCCCATCGGTAAATTACTTGCCGTTATTTTTATTACTTTGTTTCCTCTTTTAATAAAACTAGGCGTTGAACCAACTTTTATAAATTCAGCTTGCGCATTTTGCAAATCAATCATCGCTAAATCCAGAGTAGAGAAGATCTCATCTGTCGTTCTTAAAGACAAAACAGAATTCACAGATTTAATCGCAACATTTTCCTTGATCCCTGATTGCAATATTTTCTGTAAAAGCTGGATCGTTTCCATACTCTCTACATGAGCACGTTCTCCATTCCCCATCCCATCACTTATTGCGATCGCATATTTTCCACATCCAAGTTCAATCATTGAATAACTGTCACCTGAAAGAAACCCACCATCCTTCGCCGCATGAACTACACCTGTTTCAACTGTATAAGCCTTCGCCGAACGGAAGGTAACGTGGCAGAAGCCATTCGGATAAACAGAGCATTCCTCCTTTTTAACAATAATCGTTTCCCCAAGAATATCTGAAAGCATGGGAGCAATTAATTTCTCGCATTCTCCATGTCCATTACAATATGGAATGGTCATATCAATATCAACATTTCTCTGCTCCAAGCTGTAAATTTCCACTTGTTCAATATGGATTCCTAATTCCTGAAGCGCCTCCAAAATTTGTTCCTCTTGCTTATGGTGATTTTCCCGCTCCCTTTGAATTTCCTTTGCAAAATCACCCATTACTTCTGATACCCCGAGCAATTGATCAGCTACTAATCTACGACTTTCCTGTACTTGTTTCTTTAGCTTTTGATTCGCATGGTAGAAAGTGAGCTCATGGCGAATAGCGTCTGTCACCTTTTTCGGGCGCGTACAATGCTTTTCCCAATCGCGTGATAATTTCGCTGATATCTCCCCTTGATTTTCTTCCATTTCATGCATAATCCCTTTCATATAATCATATGTTTTATTAAAATTCCTTGTCCAGCACTGCTCCTTCTTAAAGCACATTTGGCAAGTTTTTTCCGTAACATTGCTTAGAAAATAATCAAATTCACGAGTATCGTCCTCCTTTTTCCATTCAGATTCCTCATCATAGGAGGAGAAGCTTTTTGAAAGTGCTTGAAAAACGGATGAAAATTGGGCAACCCTTTGCGCCGTGACATCTCTCATTTTCCGCATATATTGCTGTTGTTCTTGCATATATTCAGGAGTCCCTGGAATATGCTTCGCCAATTTAGTTACAAATGCTTGTGGCGTTAAAAGAAACAGAAAAATAGCTGCGGTCGTTTCCCATATCGTTCTAAGGAGATTCGTTCCTCCTTCTCCGTACATTCCAATGAGTAATGTGGCAATAAATAAGCCGACTGCAACACCGAGCTTTTTCCCTTCTTTCAGAAGTCCACCAAGAAGCCCGGCAAATGCTAACAAGCTCATATGAGCAAGACCTGAAATGCTCGCAAGACTAAAAATTAAGCCAGTAACAACTCCTACTGTTGACCCAACTGTTGCTCCAGCGATAAATGCGAAAAGCAAGACTAAATAGCGGGACATTACATGTTCAATGGAAATTTCATAGACAGACCAGCCGATCGTTCCTGTCATAATGGAAGCAAGCATAATAATTAAGCAAACAATTTCCTCTGTTTTCAATGTTTGTCTCCGCTTATTTACGGATAATAGTGGGAGACTTTGCAAAAAAATCAAGGTTAAAATAAAGCCTAAACTAGCTGCAATACTTGTCATCATGCCGTCATAGAGCGTTAATTTATTTGTTAAAATAAAGCTTTCTGTTAATTTACCAGCAGCTAATATAAAAAATACAAAAAACGGCAATGCTTTTAATTCATTATGAAGCCATTTTTTTGCAATCCGAAACACGAATAAAAATAAAAAAGCAATCCCAAATGTAGAAACAGCATTCGTCAGCGATAATGTAGCTGCACCAGCAATTAGCCCAAATAATGCAAGTGGAGCCTTATCTCTTCTTATAAAATATACTGCAGCAAAAAAAGGAAGACTAAATGGAGTAAGCTTTGCTAAAATCAAGGCTCTTCCAAGGAGAAAGCCAATCAATAGTAAGAGCAGCCCTTTATTTATTAACAGCTCTTCCATTGATAACTGAAACTTCTTGATCCCTCCAGTAAGCCGTAGTTTTTGATTTGTCATATCTACTTCCCCGATCGGTGCAATAAAATTCCTTTCTACCTTTTCCATTTTCTCACACTCCCTATTCCTTATCGTACTGACCATTATAAATTTAGGAGATTTAGAAGTTTGTCAAAATAGGAGACAGGCTATTTATTTTTGTTCGACGCATTTCCTGCAATTACTCAAAAGGAGACAAAATATTTAAATATTCTATTAATTATCTGCTGTTAAATTTTTTTAAACGGAAACTGTCTTAGACAAACCACGATTCTCATAGAAGAAAATGACGAATCTTTTATTAGAGACGACATAATTCTTTGTAAAATACATTGACTTTCTATTAAAAACTTTGTATTATAAAATTTGTGTCTTGGCGGTGTAGCTCAGCTGGCTAGAGCGTACGGTTCATACCCGTAAGGTCGGGGGTTCGATCCCCTCCGCCGCTATAATGAAATGCGGAAGCGCCTTGCTATGGAACGCAGACTAAGAGCGCCACGTCCTGTGGCAACGTCTGCATGACCCACATCCTGTGGGCCGCAAGCATAAGGCAGGCCAGCGAGAAGGTTGGTCTTTAACCTTCTTGATGGAATGACTTATGACCTCGAGCTCCTAGGCGCTGAAGCTAGACAATACGAAATGCGGAAGCAACTATGCTTCCGCATTTTTTTGAATACATCAAGAACAAAAGCGCAAGCGCCTTCGGAACAATCAAAAAGCGGATTGTTCCTGCGATGATTATCCGTGGAAGCTTTCCTCTGTGCTCTCCCCCGACAAGCACAAGACGAGCCTCTTGGAAAGGTGCTCTTTACCTTTCCAAGAGGCTTGGTTTGTGACCTCGAGGTCGACAAAAACGCGACGTCCTGTCGCATTGTCGACACTAGTACGTCCTGTACGTCGGGGGTAGGCGCTGAAGCTGAACGTAGATACACATCATAAAAAAGTTATCCACAAGTCGCGATTTTTTAATTTCCTAAACAACAAAAAGACAAGCCCGCTTTGGACTTGTCTTGATATAGGAGTATTTAACGATAAACCCTGCTAAAAATATATAATTAACTAAGCAGCAAGTTACCCTCGTCTAGCGCCTCTTCCTCCACGTTTTGATTCAGTATGACGTTTTAAAGATGACAAGCGATCTTCGCTATCTTTTAGAAAACGAGCCATTTTCGTTTCAAAATTTTCTCTTGTTGGGCGATTATCATTTGTTCTGCCTTGACGTGGACGTTGAGATTGTGAATGTCCTCTTGACTCTCTTCTGTCGCCTCTTTCAGGTCTTTCGGGTCTTTCTGTTCTTTCAGGCCGGTCTTTTGCCTTTTTAATGGATAAACCAATCTTCCCATCTTTTTCTACATTAATGACTTTAACTTCGACTTCGTCACCGACTTTAAGATGCTCGTTAATATCCTTCACATAATTGTCTGCGACCTCACTAATGTGCACTAGACCTGTTGAGCCCTCTGGTAACTCAACAAACGCTCCGAAATTTGTAATACCTGTTACCTTTCCTTGTAACTTGCTGCCCACTTCGATTGACATAAAAAGAAACTGCCTCCTTGAGTGATATAAAAAAATATACTTACCCTATATTATACCTAATATCTTCAAAGAGTTCAATAAGAGGTTTAGTGAGAAGACTCACTCTCTTCCTCACCCTTATTTTTTTCCTTTTTATTTGGCAGACTAAAAATGATTTCATTATTTTCAGAAAGGAAATAATCCTTTCGAGCCAACTTTGCGATATATTCATCATCATTCAACTTTATGATTTCTTCCTCTAAAATAGCTTCTTCTTATTCTAATTTTGCTAATTTCTGTGAAAATCCCTTTTTTTCTTCTGCTTTCTGAGCTAAAGTGGAAGACTGCGAGATGAGTGTCGAGATCATGAAAAAAGAGACAACAGCAGCAAAAATAATAAATACCGTTAGTCTTCTAAATAGATGCTTTCTTTTTCTACTCGAATTCTTTTCAGCTTCAGCATGCTGTTGCACATAGCTTGTCTGAATTTGTGCTACATTCCTTTTCTTAACCGCACTCATGACACACCCTCCTCACTTTTTATCTTTTTTCCATTTAATCGTTAATTTATAGAAATAATTCTTTATTTTATCTAAAATTCCTGCAAATTTATTATATAACTTCTCGACGCTTTTTTTAAGACCTTTCGGCAAAAGTCCCCAAATTATCACGATAATCCATCTAAAAGGGGAGAAAACAATCCTTATAATCCATAATACGGTCTTAAGGAGGAATTTGAAAAGGGAAAATAGTCCCCTTCCTAACAAGATTATTAAAGAAATGAGAAAAAAAATGAGACTATAGACCGGTTTGTAAATGAGATAATAAAGCATTTTAAGAAAAAAGCGGTAAATAGCGATTACCGCGGAGATGATTAGTTCAAGAAATCGGATGTACATTCTTTTTAATAGGCTTTGATAGGTGGCGAATCCACATAAAAGCGCTAAAAAAATATAAAATCTTATCTCTCCACGATTTACTAAAAATAATATATAAAATATCGCTAATCCTTGTACAACCCAAAAAAGAATATCGTAAATGAAAACAATCCAGCGTTTTCGCCGCGAACGATTTAAGAAGCGATTATACGTATCTAGCGTTATTCCAAAGACAATACCCATTCCAACCATCGCGAGCATCGTCGTAAACTGTGTTGATAACGTCATCGGAATAATTTGCTAAAGAATCCCTTAGCTTTGTCCCCGTGTTGATCATCTAAGTAAACGAGATCAAAGATTTTTCCTTTTATGGAGACAATCCCTTTATCAACATCTAAATTTTTCATTTGTAAATTTTGCCCTTTTATCGCCAGAAAACCCATAACCGTATCTAAAAGAAATTCCTCATTATCAAAGCTTTCAACTTGCTTAACCCCCGTAATATCCAAAAGCCTTCTGCTGCGCATGACGACATCATGTTCCTGAACATCCGTTTTTGGTGGATTCTTCTCATAATATTGATTCATCTTCTATCCCTCACAATCACAAAGTACAAGCATTTTGTACATGTTTATGAATAGAGTGGACGGAATAGAACTGTTGATTTAATCTCACGCTTTGCCGTTAATTTGAGTTTTATAAATTCGAGAATAAGCACAAGCAAAGCAGGAAAATTTATCCTTCTGTTTCAATTTTTTCTTCTTTAACGACTGTATACATGTTTGCAGCTTCTTCTTTTTTCGTTGTTTCTTGCAGGCGATCGATTTTCACAAATACTTGTTTTTGGCCGAAGCGAATAACGAGTTCATCCCCTACTTTAACAGATGTGCTCGCTTTTGCCTGCTGACCATTGACTGTAATTCTCCCTTGATCAGACACTTCTTTTGCTAACGTTCTTCTTTTAATTAACCGGGATATTTTTAGAAATTTATCTAGTCTCATGATTCGTTCTCCTCTCGATTTTCTTCGCTTCCTCCCAAAATTCATCTAACTGGTCTAATTGGAATTTAGCAAAATCCTTACCGCTCTCTTTAACCTTTTTTTCTACGTAAGAGAAACGACTTTTGAACTTCTCATTCGTCAGGAATAATGCTTCTTCTGCATTAATCATGTAAAAACGAGCGATATTTACGAAGGCAAAGAGAATATCACCAAATTCCATCAGCATCATCTTGCCATTGTTTTTCTCCGCTTCGATTTCAAATTCATGTATCTCTTCTTTTACTTTCTCCCAAGCAGGTTGAATTTCCTTCCAGTCAAAGCCCACTTTCGCCGCCTTCTTCTGAATTTCTTCTGCAGCCAATAAATTTGGCAGCGATTTTCCGATGCCATCCATAATGGAAACCTCGATTTGTCCTTTTTCCTCTAGCTTAATTTCTTGCCAATTTTTCAAAACATCGGCTTCTGTTTCAGCTGTTCCATCGCCAAATACATGAGGATGACGGCGAATCATTTTTTTGGACAGTCCCAGAATGACATCATCTATTGAAAAATAACCTTCGTCTTCCCCTATTTGCGCATGAAGGAGAACTTGAAGAAGAACATCGCCAAGCTCTTCAACCATATGATCAATATCCGCTTCATTAATGGCTTCAATTAGTTCATAAGCCTCTTCAATTAAATATTTCTTCAATGATTCATGTGTTTGCTTCTTATCCCAAGGACAACCGTTAGGACCGCGTAATTCAGCAATAATCTCCCGAAGCCTAGAAAACTTGCGATAGAATACTGCCTCTTCGATTACTGGAGGCACATAGACAGAAGTTAAATTGCTGAGCTCCATTTCCCGATCAAGCTCCAATAATGGAACCTTTTGAATCCGTTCTTCTCTACTGCCGGCAGCTGTTACAATATATACATCATAATCAAACGGAAGAAGCTCCATTAAAGTAAGCTTAACCTCTGAGGCAATAAATTGATCGTAAACTTGCCCGATAATGATGTGATGCTTTAGCTCCAATTCATCCTTTTTTAGCATCGTCCCATCAAGCAACTGAAAGCCGTCAATTGGATCTATTTTGAGTGACTGGAATAGGGCGTCAAGAAAGCTCTGTCCACCACCAATTTCAATCATGACATCTTGTTTAGGCGCTCGCTCAAGCAGAAGCTGAACGGCATGCTCGGCAACAAGCGGATGTCCCGGTACTGCATATGTAGCATCAGCATTTTTCGCTGCTTCAAGCAAAAATGTACAAATTTCCTCATACACTGCTTCGAATTGATCATGTTTTTCATATACATCATCAAAGGATGAATAAACGAAGCCCTCTTTTTCTAGCTCTTTAACGACCGGATGCTCTTTTGTTCTCAGAAATAGCGGATTAGCATTTTTTAATGTCCGATAAACACCTAGGGGAAGCTGTTCTAAATCACCTGCTCCTAAGCCCACAATCTTAATTTTCTTCATCGTTTTTCCATCTCCTTTTCCTTTTTGGCAGCAAAAGCATTAATTTACTTCCAAAAGGCAGCATTGCAATTTCTTCATTTTTAAATGTATTTCCTCTTAAAACAATCATTAAATACGTAAACCCACCGAGCGCAACAGCTGTTAAAGCTTGAATGCCCGCATTTATTCGTTCGTGACTGGAAGTCAATATAAGCCCCGTTCCTAATAAATACAATTTCAAGACAATATACATCGTTATTGCGGCAATTCCGATAATCATTAAAAAACGCCTATTCAATATCGTTACTTTTAAGTACAGACGCAGCCTTATCAATAATACAATCATGATGATGCTCAATGAAATACACGATGCTATTGCCGCTCCCATCGTGCCAAACGAAGGAACAAATAACAGATTAAGCTTATATTTTGCCACAAAGCCACAAAGAATAACAATTGCCGGAAACAACGTTATCCCGAGGCCTTGCAAAACCCCTGTCGTCGTAATTATCATTGAACTGAACAAAATCAATAAACTCAGCAGGGAAAGAACAGCTGTACCATCACTATTTTCAAATAACAATATATTCGTTTGCTGCATTATGCTCCATAACCCAACTGTTGCACCAACACCGACGAATAATCCGATTCTAAGTGCAAGACGGATCTTCTCATGCATGGATTCGGTACTTCGCTTTAATTTTTCACTTGTAATAATCGGGACAAGGGCTAAAGACATCGATGTTGCGACAACCGTTCCAAGTTGGATTAATGGCTGACCGCGATCATAAATCCCTTTCAAGACCTTTGCTTCATCAGGATTAGAACTAGATGATACAAGCAGTGAGTATAAGTTTAATGAATCCGCCAGTTGGATAAAAATAAGCAATAAACTGCTTACACAAATGGCGAAGCCTTGAAATAAAATAGCTTTCGTCATTTGTGCCGTCGTTTTAATATTAAAGCTTGCTATAGGTGTCGGAGCTGTTTTTCTACGCAGCCAAAATAACGTTAATATCAGGACAGCTACGATTCCTCCGGCAACCGATCCAAATACGGCTCCACTTCCGACAATGTATAAATCATAGCCATGCTTCGTCAGAAAAATTGCCGCAATAAAAATGGTCATTACTCTAAACAGCTGTTCCCCAACTTGTGAAGCAGCAGTCGGAATCATTTCTCCTTTCCCCTGGAAATAACCACGAAGAAGGGAAACGATCGGAAAAATGAGAAAAACGAGAGAAATCACTCTTAACAAAGAAGCAAGCTGTGGATCATTCATTTGCGCAGCTAACCAATCTGCCCCCCAATATAAAAATGAAAAGCCTAATAACCCAATGATGACTAAAATGATCGCCGCGATGACAAATAAATTTCCAACCACATGCTTGTCCCTACGTGTTACCTGCTCAGCATACAGCTTCGAAATAACGACAGGAAACCCTTGTGTTGATAAAAGTAAGGCGACCCCGTAAAAAGGATAAACTTGCTGATATATGTAAAAGCCGACGTCTCCAACAATATTTTGGAACGGTACGCGATAAACAGCACTTAATATTTTTACAATTAAGGCAGCAATCGTTAAAATTAATGCTCCCTTAAATAAATCCTTCGAATGTCCTTCCGGCACAACAAGCCTATCTCCTTCCAGCACACAATATCCGTTTGCTTTACTAAGATTTTTTCATTATGGACATTATTATATAAGTTTTCATTGGACTTTTACAGTTTAGTCAATGCCTGCAAGCTAGCAACCAGCGGATATTCTATAAATCCATACTAGAAGAAACAATTGAAAATTTCATCTAGCTAATTAAAAAAAGCTCTCAATTATCGTGAAAATGACGATATGAGAGCTTTTTTTCCTGATGAAATGAAGGAACTAATCCCAATGAATTTTATTATTAGTACAGTCAGCTTAAGTGGGGCACTACTATTCATTAAATTTCCAATGAAAATTAACCTAAAAGATTTCTTTAAGAAAATTGGTATTTTTTCGATGAGAGATTTGAAAACAGGTTTGTTTGTTTTTATCTCAATCATCGTGTTTTTACAAGTTGCGGATATCGTTCTTAATCTGTTTTTGGAACATTCATTTTTCAAACAAAATTCCTATTATCATAATTTTACAGAGACACGAATACTTCCAATAATCGATATGTTTGGTGTTGGATTTTATGAGGAAATTGTTTTTAGTGGATTTTTATTTTATGCCGACTCTTAGCAGTTTCCGCTTTATTTGACTCGATTCGTACTTTTGCGTGGCAACTCTAAGCATTTTTCACTTAATTTGATTCGATTCGTACTTTTGCGTACCAATTCTAAACAGTTTTCGCTTAACTTGACTCGATTCGTACTTTTGCGTGTCAACTCTAAACATTTTTCGCTTAATTTGACTCGATTCATACTTTTCCGTCCCAATTCTAACCAGTTTCCGCTTAATTTGACTCGATTCGTACTTTTGCGTACCAACTCTAAGCTTTTTTCATTTAATTTGACTCGATTCATACTTTTGCGTACCAATTCTAAACAGTTTCCGCTTAATTTGACTCGATTCATACTTTTCCGTACCAGCTCTAAACAGTTTCCACTTAATTTGACTCGATTCATAACTTTTGCGTACCAACTCTAAGCGTTT
>JAEWDX010000351.1 GCA_023389895.1 Bacillota bacterium | reverse complement strand
ATCATATATACTGTACTATAACAATATTAATTAAATAAAACTGTTCTATAAAAAAGGAGGATTATCATGATTAAAAGTCCAGTAAAGCCAACGCAACAAAAAGTTTGTCCAGAATGTGGTCAAACGGTGAAAGAGCACACAGAATCTTACTTAATGGAATGTGAGCGTTGCTTAGCTAAAAAAGCTGAATAAAAAATAGTGAACTCTTTTTGAAATGGCGAATGATGATTGATTCGTCATTTTTTTGCTTTTAAGGAAAAGTTTTCATCACATACAGTGCATCGTTTTTTGGAATGATTGTTTATAAGAACTCGAAAAAGGGGATTTTTAAAATGGATAAGCAGCAACCTCTTATAAAGGAGAAAAGTAAAAGGATACAGCAGATTAGCAATAACAACTACGCCGGAGATGCCATTCATGATCATCGGGCTATTGAATTTGGCAATAGACAAATTGCTGAAAAAGAAATTAAGCAACAAAACGAAAACTTATAGAAAAGCTTCAGAAAGCTATCGATTATGAAAAAATGTGCGTGACGAGGTCACGCACAAAATGAACAAAAAAATCATGTCAGCTATTCAATTTGTGGCAACTCGCGAACTTCATGATTTGTTGCATTCCCACATAATGGACATCGTAAATCTGCCGATGCGAATTCTTTTCTCATCCACCCATTACAGCTTTCATCACTACAGGCATATACATCTGTGGAAAGCATTAAAACTTCAGGTTTATCATCTTGGTTTCTTCGATTGAAAAACACTATAAAGGCCCCCTTAATTATCGCGCTTACACTTTTCTATTAGTTAGTATGGGCATTTAAAGGATTTTCATTACAAAAATGATTTTGTTAAGGTGATTGGATAAATGCGTAGTCGTTTATTTTCTAGCTGAGACAAAGTTGATTTTGATGCCTTTGTCGATTTTCTTAGCACTTAAAAATAACGTTAATAGCGCAATTCCTAAAGAAATAAGAAGGGCTGCCGAACCAGCTAAAAATATTAATAAAAATTGATTTTCCGATTTCCATTCGAGTAACGTTATAAAGAATCCAAAAATCCCCTCCGGATGAGCCCCGACTTCATGGGAAATGATTGAAGAATCAATCGGTACTAAAACAAGGGCTGTTGGAATTAAAGCGACAAATAAATAGGAAAAACATAAAAACATTAAAAGAAAGGACGTGCCCGTTTCAAGTCGATTTTGAGGATTGTTTGGATTGTATTTCGCTCCGATTGAGCCGATCCATAAACCAATACCTGCAATCCCTAATGACATAACCGCTAGTACAGCAATTCCAAATACGATAAATAATGGATTCCATTTCAAAAAGATTCCAATGATCAGTTCTAGACTAGTTAAAAAAAGGATAGGTATGAGCCAATTTGCCCAAAATTTCCCCAATACAATTTCTTTACCTGATAGGGGTAGAGAGCGTAAAAGATGAATGGAATATCCTTCTCTTGCGATGGAAGAAGAGGCAAAACCACTAGTTAAGAAAGAAAACATAAATAAAAATATCCCTTGAACAATTATCCAAGAAATAGTTGGATTATTCATAATAAATTCAAATCCACCTTCTTTATTAAACAGCGAAATGATTGGGAAAAACATAAAAAAAAGAAACGGTAAAAACGTTATCCATTCACGAATATCACGCTGAATACTCCTTATTTCCTTTATACCGATCATCGTAATCGGATGGTATACTTTATTCTTTACCTTTGTTCCTTTTCGTTTCTTCCTCGGCTTGTTTCCTTCATTCATTTTAACCCAGCCAGTTCTGAAGCCTTTCTCGACTAAGGAAGAGGAAATCAAAAGCATCAATCCGGTCAATAGAATTAGCAGGAGAAAAGGCAGGATGAATCCAAATGAACCAGTAGTAGCTTCTGCAAGACTTCTTCCACCCCATTCCATTGGGAGCCACTTTGGCATCGGAGGCAGCTCAGACATCGTATTTGCATCTACCTGATTTCGCGCGAGTAAATTAGGCAGCTGGAAAAGGAGATAAACAATCATACCTGCAATTGCACTCATCGCCGTCATTAACTCTTTTGCTCGATGTACAGGGATAATCTGAATAAGGATTAAATTAAGCAAATAGGAAATGCTCACTCCTATTAATGTAATGAGTAATGATACTACATAAGCAAGGAGAAAAAAAGAAATACTTGCCTGGGTTACAATGCCGAAAACGGTTAGAAGAATACATGAAAGCAACGTAAGGATGCTAGGAATACCAAAGAATCCTTGGATAAATTTACTCCAATAAATAGTCCGGGTTTTAATCGGCAATGTAAATAATAATGCAAGATCATTCGTTCCGTATAAATGTTTAAATACTTGCGGAACACCAAATAAAATATTAAATGCCAGCAAGAGTGAAAAAGCATAGGAAAAAATAGGTGCGACAAATTCTTTTTGGACTATTGCCGCAGCAGCCGCAGTTCCAATACTTAGAAAAATCGCAATAACAATTCCCATTACTGATGAAAAAACGACTGCTATTTTCGTACCATCTTTTGCTGTTCGAAATTGATTCTTCCCCATCTTCCAAAATAGAAGCAATAGTTTCTTCATCAATCTCCCACCTGCTTACGATCATTCGTTAATTCCTGGATAATATGCTGCATATCCACGTCTCCAGTTAACTCTAAAAAGATATCTTCAAGCGATGATTGTGCTTTACCTTCCTGCTGTCTTAACTCATCCATCGTGCCAATCGCAATGATTTCTCCATTTTTGATAATTCCAACACGATCACACATTTGCTCCGCAATCTCAAGAATATGTGTTGTCATAAAAACCGTCATCCCTTGCTTACAAAGCGACTGCAATAAATCCTTTAATGTCTTCGCCGCTTTCGGATCAAGTCCAACAGTTGGCTCATCAAGAAATAACACCTCTGGATGATGAATAAAGGCACTGCATAAATTGATTTTTTGCTTCATTCCGTGAGAATATGATTCTATTAATTCATCTGCTCGATCAGATAATTGGAACAATGATAAATATTGCTCCATCCTTTCTTCAAAAGCGGTTTGCTCCATTCGATAAACACTGCCAATGAATCGCAAAAACTCTCTACCTGAAAGCTTTGGGTACAAAATTGGCTGATCGGGAATATACGCCATTTTCTGTTTTGCTAAAACAGGTGATTTCCAAATGTCAACGCCCGCTATTTCAATTTGACCGCTTTTAGGTTCCAAAAGTCCTGTCATCATTTTTATCGTTGTTGTTTTCCCAGCACCATTTGGTCCTAAAAAACAGA
>JAEWDX010000282.1 GCA_023389895.1 Bacillota bacterium | reverse complement strand
CCTCAAAAGTTTCAGTGAATAATAGCCCCTCATTCCAATCTTGCTTTTTTATGCTTTCATCTAAAGGTTTATACTTTTTTGATAAGTAATGGATTTTCCCAAGTGTTTTTCCCCAATTATAAAAGAAATCTTTATTCCAGCTACCTGAATCCGAAACGCTAATGAAATTCCCCTTTGCTTTTTCAAAAGCTAAAACGTAACATTCTTCTTTATTATCCACTTGAATAATCTCCAAATAATTTCCATCAACAGAATATAGTGGAGCTGTAACGTTAATCCCTGACTGGTGTAAAAATCTAATCCAATCTAACTCTGCTCTAATCGAATCTTTTTTGTACTTCGAACTAAGATAAAACTTTAGGATGAGATTTTCACCATCCCCATTATACTCAAATACATTATTGGAAAATCCACCAACTAACTGTAATTCCGATATATCAACTTCAAATTTCATAGCACCTTTAGATAAAAGAATCTTATCCAAATTTATCCCCCCTGTTAGTGCTCTTAATTAATATACGAAGTATTTCGAAATTATGTTTCATATTTTTGTTATAAAACCAACTATTAGTGAGCTGTAAAGGCTCAACACGATTGTTTTCTACTGTAATAAGAGAAGTTTTATTAACCTTACAGGATAAAAGCTTGCAAGCTTCAAACCGAGTTGATGCAAGGGGATGAAGATATTCCTTTTCTCTTGCCCACATTTCTAGGACAGTCTCCGATTTATTTGGGACGTGAGTCCTTCCGGCCTCTTTTAGGCACCAATCCAAAAGATAGTCAATCAATTCCTTAATTGATTGAACCTCAGGTAATGGGACCAAGGCATTTCTTCTTACATATCCTACAGTGCCTTCGACTCGCCCTTTCTCGTTCCCACTTGCAGGATTACAAAATTCAGCTTTAAACATGTAATGTGCTTGGAGCCCAATGAAGGACTCCTGTTCAAGTCGATCTCTTCCTTGCAGGATTTTTTGTACAGCTGTTTTTAGATTATCCAGTAGGCCCTCTGTTGGGACACCACCTAGAAATTCAAACGCATGGACAAAGCCATCCAGGAATGCTTCCTGTTTTTCATGAATATACGCTCTGACAAACCGCATACGACTGGCGGAAAGCTGAACGCAGAAGAGGAAGATGCGTTGTGTTCGACCCTGTAGAATAATATCCGCCTCTCCCCAGTCGAATTGGAATTGGTGGCCGAGTTGAAAATCAAGTGGAATAAAGACTACTGAATTTGTTGCCTGCGTTTGGCTACGATTTTACGAATGTTAGAGGCTGAGCCTCTAAAGTCATATTCATCTTGTAATCTCTTGAAAATTTTAATAGCTGTGTGCTTTTGTTTTTTCCAATGCTTCTGATCATCCTCAAGCCACTGATCAATGATTGGAATAACACGTTTCGTTTCAGAGGAATATTCCTTAGTCCCATAAACTTTTTTTCGTAAGACTGTTGTTGGTGCGACATTTTCCTTAAGATATTTACTAACGGTGTTTCGAGAAATTCCAAGTTTTACCGCAATTTGTCCTTGCGATAAGCCTTCAACCTCTTTTAAAAATTTGATATTATGAAATTGAGCCATTTTGATCATCCTTTTCGTCCTCTCATTATGAAGTAAGTTTGGTCACTTCCTATCATAAGAGAGATTATTAGAATTGGAAATCATGTGGCTCATTTTTTATGTAATCAAACCATGTAAAAGTGGCTCAAATCTAGATTATCAAAAACAAGGAAAAATGACAGTTTAATTAATTTTTAGTAATATTTTCATAAAGATGTTTTAAGAAAACAAAAAGTTATTTTTAGTGGAAATAGGAATGGAGGTTTTAATCATAAAAAGTTATTATGCTATTTTCTTTTGTTTAGCAATCACCCTACATAATTTAGAAGAAGCCTTATGGCTCCCTCAATGGTCTCAAATTGGTTCATCATTCCAAAAACCTGTAACACCAAATGAATTTCATTTTGCGGTATTAATTATTACTGGTCTTGCATATACAATATCTTTTCTTTATTTAAATTTCCCAAAAACAAGTATAGTCAAATGGGCATTTATTGGATTTTTAGGTTCGATGATTTTTAATGCAATTTTTCCACATTTAGTTGCTACCATTTTTATGAAAACGTATGCTCCAGGTCTTATTACAGCCTTATTATTAAACATACCAATTAATACCTTAATCCTTTACAGATTACATACATTAAATTCCATTAGCATAAAGGAAATTTTAATTTCAACAGTTGTTGTAGGGATTCTTTTATTAGCAATAATTCCTATTTTGTTTACTCTTGGAGATACCCTAATTAATTATTAATATTTCCAATAGAAACAACAATAAAGTTTTTAAAATCCAAATTCAAGCTAGCCGTTCTTTGGAAGTGGCGACAATTGTATAAGACAGTGGGTACGGTAACGCCCGCTGTCTTTTCTAGTTTATCTGTAATTAAGTTAAGATCTTTCATCGAAATAATTCCAGAGAAGTTTGATATTCGCTAAAATTAAAATTTTCTCACGATATTTCCCGAAGTTTTCAAAGAAATTAGGCTGTCTAA
>JAEWDX010000195.1 GCA_023389895.1 Bacillota bacterium | reverse complement strand
CAACTAAGGTAATTGAAAAAAACATACGCAAAAATAGAGAAGGGTGAATTTGAGTACACTCAAATTCACCCTTCTCACTATTTGAAGCTAGTTATGTCCCAGCCTCTTTAAAAAAAATCCATTATAGCGAAAATGAAAAATATACTTTCACCGCTACCATTAAATTCAATAATTCTTCAAGGTTTTGCAGATCAAAGCCAACTAGGTCCTCAATTTTCTTCAGACGTCTTCTTAACGTATTTGGGTGAATAAATAATGCCTCTGAGACGTCATTAACAATACCTTGATATTGTATATACATTTTGAGTGTTTTTAGGTATTCTGTATCATTCTCATTATCACTTTTAATGAGAGGAGATAAATATTCTTCGCAGAACTCATAAAGAAGATCTCGATGAATATGCGTAAGTAAATGAAGCAAGCCTAGGTCTTTCATGTGGTATGTTCGCTCATTCTCAAGCCAGGCCTTGCCAAACTGTAGAGCAATCTTAGCTTCTTGGTAGCTTTTATATAGATGAATTGTATCAAAATACCATTTTCCAATCCCAATGTTCATTTGGCATGTCGGAAAAACCGTAGTGACTTCATCCTCAATCCAATCTGTAATTTTTACAGCAACATTTTTTCTTTCACTAGGAGTGCGAGCTTCCTCATCTTCGATCAATACAACGACCTGATCCTGAAAAGAAAAAATGATAAGGGTTTCATTTAATTTAACTTTCTTCGTCTCTAAATGGAAGACTGTTTCATCTATCGGATCACTATTATTCATTAATTCTTCAGAAAAATTAAGATTAACAACGAGTAAATGATGGGATTTTTCTAAATTCCATCCCCACGTCTTTCCTTGTTTAATGAGTACCTTTTTAGATTCGAATTTACGATAAAGCAGTTCATAAATAAAAAACTCTTTAAATCTTTCATTTTGCTCCCGAACAACCTCATCCGTTTGAAAAAGAACAGCGGTAAACCCGATAAACTTGTCAATTATCTTCTTTTGCCAATTAGCTAAGTTTTCCAAAGCCACTAAGGATAACTTAATTTCCCTAGCTATATTAATTGTGTATAATTCATAGGAATGTTTTGTTTTAGAGGTTATTTGACTTGAATTAAATTTTTCGCCAATCGATTGACGATCAGAATCTTTCGTAACTTCCTGCTGAGATTCTTGAAGCCACTGAAGACACTCTTTTATTTCCAGCGCAGAACCCGTTTGCCATAGAAGTTGTTTATTCTCATCTAGGAAAAAGAGTGGAGTACTAAAGGCCATTGATAGATTAGAAGCTATACTCATAAACCCCTTTTTAAAAAATCCATCTAATTCGACACTTAAGTTACTATAGGAAAATCTAGTTTGAGATTCCTGAAAAAAGTTTGATACAATCGAGTCATCCTCGATTTGAATAATCGGAAGTTTGCATCGCCAAAAAAGAGCTAGAATATCTTCCTGAAGAGGATTATTCATTTTATTACAAATGACAATAGCGTATAAATATGTATCTTGAATTAATTGATTGGCGATTTTTTTAGTATTCAATTTCTGCCATTCTTCATTTGTCTCGATTAAAAGCAATGTTGGTATCTCGAACTGATCAGAAGAAATACAAGTGACAACGTTTTCATAAAAGACTTCTTCTTTTAGAAAAGGAGTTACAAATGTAAGCTCGCATAACGGTACAGATAATAATACTTCATTTAGTGATACCTTCATTAATATATTATCCTTCTCTCGTAGAAAAATATTTCTTTTGTTTTTCAATGATATATACAGATGGTGTCATAAAACTTGTAATTGGAAGATTTGAATTTTTCGCGTTATTAGCTTTTAGTTCCTTCGTATCTACAACCATCATCCCTAAAGCGCCCGTAACACAGTTTTCAACGCATACTGGTCTTAGGCCTTCATTTATTCTATCTACACAAAAATTACATTTATCGACTCTATTTGTTATCGGATTAAGTTTTGGAGCTTGAAATGGACAAGCCTTCACGCATTTTTGACAACCTTTGCAACGACTAGCATCAAGAACGACAATTCCATCTCTCCGCTTTTGAAAATTATTCTCTGAACAAACATACATACACACAGGGTTTATACAATGATTACATGCAATTGATAAATGTATTGGTGACTCATCTTGTCCAGAAATATAGGTCAACACATTTCTCCGATGCACATCTGTCAAACCATAGTATTCATTACATGACATCTCACAGGTTTTACATTTAATACATGTATTAGGATCAACAGAAAAGACTAATTGAGTACCCATTCCTGCACGACTCCCTTCTTCACCATCTTAACAAACAATTCATTTTCTAGCTATATGAATAGTTTATAATAAACATAATAGGAAACTTTCACCTAAAAATATCATTAAATGAATAGTTCTCTCTCTATGGGAAACTTATAACTAATTTTTCGGAGGCGAAATGGATGAATAAACAAGGTACTCAAAAATATCAACACGTTTGTCCAAGAAACTGTCCAAGTGCTTGCACAATGATTTCCTATATAGAAAATGATCACGTTATACACATAACTGGAGATACAACTCATCCTTATACAGGTGGAAAACTATGTGCTAAAGGATTTTCTTACATAGAACAAAATTATCATCAAGAGCGACTAAAATACCCTTATTATCAAAAAGGAAAAGGCTCCGGTAAATTTAAACAAATCTCTTGGGAAAAAGCTTATGAATTAATTACGAATGAAATAATAAAAATCCATCAACATTTTGGATCTTTTCTTCCTCTGGCCTTATATAAAGGCTTTGGAAACATAGGTCTACACCACTACGTAACAGATAAGTTTTTTTCAAGCATAAATGAAACAACGCGGATTATGGGGGCGTCTTCCTTGTTAAATCGCACTCAACTATTTGATGGTATGAGGAAAGGAAAACGGACTGATCCTGCTACAATCGTGTACGCTTCTATTATCATAATATGGGGAGCTAACCCAGCCGTATCAAATATTCATCTCATTCCTTTTATCATTGAGGCAAAGATGAAAGGAGCAAAAATAGTTGTAATCGATCCTCTTTATACACAAACAGTTGAGCTTGCAGATTTATTTATTCAATTACGACCAAGTACAGACAAAACATTAGCATACATCTTAATCCATAATCTAATCGAAGCAAATCGAGTTGATAAAACATATATTGAACAACATACCGAAGGCTTTAGTGCTTTTTCTAAAATGCTTAAAGAAATGAATATTGACGATGCTCTGCAACATTGTGATATTCCTAAAGAAGCGCTAAATCTGTTATTAACTTGGTTAAAAGCTGCCAAGACCGTATCGTATATCGTCGGAACTGGCATACAAAAGCATGCAGAGTGTGAAGGCAATCTTCTAGCAATTGAAGCGCTTGCTGTAGTTCGAGGGGATATAGAAAAAAAAGGAGGCGGACTTTTCTTCAAATTTAATGATATGAGCTTATTTACTAATCCATATTCACATGAAACAAATAAAAACAACCGGATCATTTATTCAAACGATCTGAACTATTACACTTCTTTAAGTAATCAACTTCCTATAGAGATGCTATGGATTTCCTGCGGGAATCCTTTGATACAGGAGGTAAATCCAAATAATTTTAGAAAGTTCATGGAAGATATCCCATTTGTTGTAACTGTTGATCGTTTTATGACTCCAACAGCACTCATGTCCAATCTCGTTTTACCGACAACATCCCACTTTGAAGAGACGGATATCGTAATAAGTAACTGGCACGGAGAAATGGCTCTAAATGAAAAAGCTGTCTCTCCTTATTATGAGAGCAGAAGTGAATGGAAAATTATAACTGAGCTAGCAAAAAAAATAAACGAATATTCTTCTTCAGCATGTACTTTTCCTATTTATTCTACAGAAGAGGAGTATTTGAATGCACAATTTAATGATCATGTATTTGCTTGTTATTCTATAAAAAACCTGGATGATTTGAAAGAAAAATTGGATTCAACCACCCTTTCAAAAGTGAATACTCTTGAACAGCAATCGAATTTGGAATCAGATGATTATCGTTTTTACTTTACCACCCTAACTGAAAAAGATATTCACTCAAAATTACAAGCAAAAGGACCGACCAGAGAATATCCCTTTTGGTTAATTACACCACATCATCCATACACACTAAATTCTCAATTTCATTATTTGAATCTATCTGATGAAAAAGAAGCATTTGTTAGTATCAATCCTAAAATAGCGGAAAAACTAGGGATTTTTGATGGTGAGGTGGTGAGAGTGTTCAATAAACAAGCCTCAATAGAAATTAAAGTACTTTATAGCTCTCGTGTTCCAAAAGACATAGTGATGATTTATCAGGGCTGGTACCCTAATTCCGATGTCATTATAAACAAATTAATTTCAGATCATAAAGAACCTTCATCTTCTAATTATGGAATTGCATTTTATGATACGTTTGTGAATATTCAAAAAAAATAAAATGTAAAAAGGTAAATATAAAGTGAAATTTCATTCAGTGGGGGTTTCTTTCATCCCCCACTGATCGAGCGAGTTCTTGTAAATCCACTTAAATTTATATCAGAAGAAAGCTCCCACACACCGTCATTTACTAATCTTACAAAAGGGTGTTCAGGATGGTAGGATTTTCTGAGTGGTCCAAACTCAATCAGTAACTCTTTCAATTTCCCTCTAGCGTCAGCATATTTAATAAGACGTGGACAGCTTTTCTGTAATTCACTTATTGCGTACAAAATGAGGAGAGGTTTATGGGGAGCACGCTGATCACCGTTTTTCCAGATAGATAATTGATTTAATTTTTTTAAAAGCTGTTCTTTATCCATTTGCTCTTCTCCCCAGACATTTCATAAGCACTCTTTTGAACATACTATTTCACTGATCACCATTAACAATATACGAATAAAGTTTACTTTCTATAGCTTCCTCCATAACTAAATTCATGGTTACTACAGGTTTTCCATCTTCCATTCTATCCTGCTGCACACTATTTTTATCTGGTCTTGCCTCTCCTAGATAATAAAAGTCGCTTCCTTCATCGTCGTCCTTTTTCACAAAAATATGAACATCGATATGGTTTTCATCAGCATCAATAATTGTCTTAACTTCTTCAGAGTTTAAAGTTCTGTTACTTCTCGTGTACCACTTAAGAGCTTCTTGACTGAGAAACTCATCACCATAATTCACACTTGATTCTACATCATCATTTTTGTGATAGGTAATAAATATCGGACAAGTATTATATTTTGTTTTGTATCCATACATCGTTGAGCTTTCGTCATTTTGCCAGTTTAAAAGTCTACAAACATCTTTTCTTGAATATTTTTCGTATAGTGTAAGCTGTTGAGTGCTTTCATATTTTTTATTTTTTTCTTTTGCACTTTTCACAATGTCTGTAACCAAAAATCTAAAGTAATCATTCTTACATAGTCTCTCTTGGAGCATTTCATCAAAAATAAAATAACCATCTTGCAAAGTAATAACCGGTCTCTCTCCGTACTTGGTCTTACTGTTTTGGTTGAAAAAAGATAAGTCAAAGATACGTAAAACAGAGTTAATCGTTTCGTCATTTACTACACAATTTGCCTCTATTAATTCGTTTATGTATAGGTCATATTCAATTTTTTCATTGGCCAATAATAGGTCCAATAAGATGATTTCATGTTTCCGTTTACCATTCAAAATTTCTAATGACAGCATGGACAATACTTTATTTTCATAGTCTGTTAATAGAGGAAGTTCTTCTCTCATTTTTAATAAAAATTGGTAGTAGTTCGAATATTTTCCAACAATCACAACTGGATCAATTGAATGCTGTGATACGAAATCATAAAGATATGGTACTCTACCAAGTCTATTTTTAATCTCATCGAACGCATCCTTTAAAACTCGCATTGTTGTCAGATTACTATTATTTATCGCTTTAAAAATTTGCTTCTTGGCCACTTCTTCAAAGTTAATCGTTGATACACCTTTAATATAACTTGTATCCTTCATATGACGGCGGATATTATCTTTATTCTGCGATTTATCTCCTGAAAGAGCGATAGGAATTAAATAGTTGTTTTTATAATTCCCGATAAAATCGATAATTGTAACAAAATTCTTCGAATCATGTTTGCGCAGTCCTCGTCCTAGCTGCTGAATGAATATAATACTAGACTGAGTTTGTCGTAACATGACAACTTGATTAATGCATGGAATATCAATTCCCTCATTAAAAATATCGACTGTTAGAATATAATCTAGTACTCCGTTTTCTAATTGGTTTACTCGAAGGATCCTTTCTTCCTGCGAGTGATCCCCTGTTAATGCCACTGTTCTTAATCCTTTATCGTTCAATGCAGCAGATAATCTCACCGCTTCATCTTTTCGACTGCAAAAAACTAATCCTTTTACTTGGTCGCCGGAAAAACCATAATAGTTAATCTTATCGATGATATGATTGACACGTTCTTCTGTAACGAGCTTCGACAAAACGGTAGCATCATCAATCATCTCTCCTAGATAATTAAGGTCCGCCACACCAAAATAATGAAAAGGACACAGCATATCTTCCTCAAGAGCTTCTTGTAATCGAATTTCATATGCAATGTTGTAATCAAATAGTTCATAAATATTAAAGTCATCTGTACGCTCAGGTGTCGCAGTCATCCCCATTAAAAATTTCGGTTTGAAATATTCAATCACTTTCCTATAGGAATTCGCCCCTGCTTTATGTACTTCATCAATTAAAATATAATCGAATTCTTCCCGATCAAACTGAGTTAAAGTATCTTCCTTTGAAATGGACTGGATTGTCGCAAATAAATATTTCGCATTTGTTTGCTTATTCGAACCTGATAGAATTCCGAAATCTTCATCAATCCCACCAAGGATTTTCATAAAATCTGACTTCGCTTTATTTAAAATTTGCTCTCGGTGAACGACAAATAACATGCGTTTAGGTGCAAAACGTCTTACATCAAATGCTGATAAATAGGTTTTCCCCGTTCCTGTTGCTGATATGATTAGTGCCTTGTCTTTCTCGGCATCTCGAACAGCTTGAATTTCCCTTAATGCTGCCTGTTGCATTTTATTAGGGACAACTTTTACAGCATCCTCAATAGAGTTAGTTTTATACTGAATAGGTAGCTCAACTACCTGCTCCATTAATCTATTATTCTCAATCTGAGTGTACGTCTTTTCGTATTCTTCAATCCATTGTTCAGTTAATTCTTGCGATTTTTCCCAAACTTCTTCAAATTGATTTTTAAAATGGTGAACAATCTCACCGTTTTCATGCGAGGTCAGTTTTACATTCCACTCATAATTTACTTTCAAAGCATGTGCAGTTAAATTAGAGCTTCCAATAATTAATGAGTAATGAGATGCATGGTTAAATATATATCCTTTCGAATGAAAACCCTTTAAATCTGACAATCTAACTTCCACATTTTCAATCTTCATCAATTCTCTAAATACTTTAGGTTGATTAAATTGTAAAAATGTCGAGGTCAAAATTCGTCCTTTTACCCCTTTATTCTTCAAATCAAGAAAATGAGATTTCAGCGTAGCAAGACCGCTCTCCGTAATAAACGCTACCGAAAAAATAAAGGACTTACAGTTATCGAGCTCTTCAAGCAATGATGACAAGACATTTTCATTATTTTTCGTATTATTAACTAATAACTTCGGCTTATAGCTGCCAGATTTAATATGCTGATGATTAATAAATCCCCTATGTAAAGATGCTTCTAAATTCTGAATAAAACTTCCCATAAGATCACCATTCATTTCCAATTATATATATTAATTGTAATGTTCATAGAATAGTTGTGCAAATGAATTTGTATATAAAAAAAGCTAATCACGAATTGTGAGTAGCTTTTCTCCATTCTTCTAACCAACTATTTTGCGTTAAATGCTCCGACTAATTTTTCAATAGTAGGTATATCAGCAGGTGCCCAATCTAATAATGTAAGTTCATTTGGTAGCAACCATTTTATCGACAGATGCTCCGTTAAAACTGGTCTTCCCTCAATGAGCTTGCAATGAAAGGTCGTTAAGTGAACAATACCGAAATCATACTCATGAACGGTATGATCGATTTGCTCGCCTATTTCAATTAGGCATCTCATTTCTTCGTTAATTTCGCGTTTTAATGCTTCTTGAAGTGTTTCTCCTTCCTCTATTTTACCACCAGGAAATTCCCATTTTAGGGGTAATGTTTTCGTTTGGCCTCTTTGTGCACATAAAATTTTATTGTTTTCTTCGATGACTGCACCAACGACGTGGATGTTCTTTTTCATAGGTCCTCCTTATTAAGATATGTTTATGGATTATATTCTTCTTAGATAATTATATTATAGCTTAAATAGGATTTTTGCTCGAGTTGTATCGAATGCGAACTTGCAATGAACCAATAATGAATTTGCTGCAAAATCACCGCCAAATGTTGATGCTCATCAAAGAAAATGCATCTTAAAATATTCGTCTCCATAATAGAAAAAATACCACAACATCTGAGCTATGGAAGGAGCAATTCTTATACTTTCTTTTAAAAAAAGACCTCTCAAAAGTTTGGTCAACTAATGAGAAGCCTTTCAGAGCCAGAAAATGAACAAAAATAACCTTCATTCCCTCTGCTCAGTTATATCCCTTCACTGCGCCTGAATAACACTTGCAAACGTTGATATATGTTCAACTGTTCAGCTATTTTAGGACAGATTGCAACACATCGTCTATTTTTCTGTTTTCATTTCAATTAACATAGCAGGAATAAGCAGGAAGACCTTTCCTCGAAATAGTGGGAAACGCTCATTATCGACAAGCAGCTCTCCTTTTCCCCCCGTAATGAGAAGTAATCTATATTCGCCAAGAAACTGACGATTCTCTGCCCAATCCGAAGAACACCGCATATACTCCAAATTTGTGAGCCGACAAAGAGGTTGTTGTCTAAAAGGATAGGTTCTATTGGACATATAGGTTCTCCTCCATCTGAAAAGGTGGTATCATCAAGTCTTTCCTTTTCTTCTATATCAACTCAAACTTGCAATCTGTCACTTCATCAGTCTATTGTAGGTGAGCACCTTTACTTTGACAATGATTATTAAGTATGCCGCCAGTTCACGTTGGATGATGACTATTTTCACATAATTACTCCCCTTTCCCACCGAGAAATGTTATTTTTAATATGAATAAAACCTTCTTAATAGGAAAACACAATAATGGACAGCAAAGGTTCGTGTAATAAATCGACAATACTTTCCGGAGGTACATAAAGCGATGCATCTTTCAAACGAAATAAGCTTCATGCAGCAGCAGCTTGATGAATGGGTATTGGAATATAAGAAGCACACTGCAAATGGAGCGACAGCTAGTTACATTCCTGCTTTACAAAAGGCCGACCCAAATGCATTTGGGATTTGTCTCATTGCTTCTGATGGAACGATTTTGAAATCTGGCGATACAGAGCCATTCTTTACTCTGCAAAGCATTTCAAAGGTCATTAGTTTTATTTATGCTTGTACAACGAAGGGAATTAACAATGTATTGGAATATGTTGATGTAGAGCCAACAGGTGATGCCTTTAACTCGATTTTCCGGCTGGAACTGAGCCATCCGGGGCGACCATTTAATCCGATGATCAATGCTGGAGCGATAACGGTTGCTTCGTTGCTGCCAGGAAATTCACCTGACGAGAAAGTGGAAGCGCTATTAATTTTTATTGAAAAAATGATTGGTAGAAAACCAAGCATTAACGAGGAGGTTTTTTGGTCAGAGTGGAAAACAGCGGACCGTAATCGTTCGATTGCTTATTGGCTCAAGCAAACGGGCTATCTGCTTTGTGAAGTAGAAGAGGCGATGGGCGTTTATTTAAAGCTATGCTCCATCGAAGTAGACATTTCCGAACTCGCACAAATCGGGCTTATTCTCGCCAATGATGGGGCTCATCCTATTACGGGTGAAAAGATTTTTTCCACGGAACTTGCCAGTTTAGCCAAAACATTGATGCTTACATGTGGGATGTATGACTATTCTGGCCGATTCGCCGCCTTCGTTGGCATCCCAGCAAAAAGTGGCGTTTCAGGCGGAATTATGGCCGCTGTCCCACCGAGTGCACGAATGAAAAACAATCGTTCAACCTGCTGGGGAATTGGACTTTATGGACCCGCCATAGACAAGCATGGCAACAGCACGGCTGGAGTTAACTTACTTAAGCACCTTTCTAAGGAATGGAATTTGCGATTGATTTAGATTTTTGGGGTCAGGCTCTTGCAGAACTATTGTGCAAAGCCTGACCTTTTGCAACATCAAAGCTTCCTCAATCAATCTTACGTCAATTTTCTCACTGAAAAAAACCTAATCTTTCTATCCCATGATAAAATACAAGATACAGATTACCCAGCAAAGGGATGAATGAACATTTTACTAACCGAAAAAGCTAAAAAGCTGCCTTTTTCCCCAGGTGTTTATCTAATGAAAGATTCCGTTGGGCATATTATTTATGTAGGCAAGGCAAAGCAGCTAAAAAATCGTGTTCGATCTTATTTCCAAAACGCTAAAAATGACTCTCCGAAGGTTAATAAGCTTAAAAAGCACTTAAAGGATTTTGACTTTATCCTAACAGATACAGAATTTGAGGCTTTTCTGCTGGAATGTCAATTAATTAAGGAATATCAACCGCTCTATAATAGGATGATGAAAAATCCGCAGTCCTTTACCTATATAGCATTCAAAATGGATAAAGAGTATCGAAAAATAGAGATTACTAGTAACCTCAACCTCGTTGAAAACGACGGGCATCTTTATTTTGGTCCATTTACTAGTATGAATCATGTGGAAAGAGCAGTCCAAGGGATAAAGGATTGCTTTCAATTAAATTGTAGTAATCCTTCTAGAAAGAATACGGCATGCTTGAATTATTCATTAGGTCTCTGTATTGGCATGTGTCTTGGAGGACCTGCAGTACAGCAATACAATGAAATCATCGACAAGTTTATTGCTTTTCTTCAAGGCAAAGACAGAAGAATTCTCGATGAAATGAAGGAAATGATGGCAACCGCTTCTGAAAACGATGATTTTGAAGCTGCCTCCAAATATCGAGATTATCTTCAAGCCGTAAACGCTCTTTTAACGAAAGAAAAAGTGATCGAATTCACCGAAGAAAATCATAATCTCTTAATCATCGAAAAATTAAACGAAACAACTATTAAACTTTTTCTCATTAAGCGAACTACTGTCCTTTTCAGTCAGAGGATTCCACTAGAAAACATAGAACTGCTTGGTGAAAAAATAAAAACAAATATTATTACTTATTTCAAAAATCATCCTTCTATTCCATCAATTGATATTAGCAAAGATGAAATCGATGAAGCTCAAATAATTTACAGTTATTTAAAAAGTAACAACTGCTCTTATTCCATCATTCCCGAAAAATGGCTTGACTCTGAGAATCATCCTAGCATCGAACTGGCAGTTAACAAATTACTGAGGAATATGGAGGGTAGCTAATATCACAAATCAGATAATTAATAGATGACAATGTTTGCGCTCAATATTTCCCATTCGATGAGCGCTTCTCTTTTTCCCATTATGAAGCTTTTCAGGTATATTTTCTAATTTTAAGTTCCATTTTCTGTAACCTTTACATAAGATTCAACTTTACTTTTACGATATGTATTCGACTATAATGAAAATAGTCGTACAAATATAACATGGAGGCAGCAGTATGCAAAATAATAATAAGTTATCAAATCTCATGCAGAGTCAGATATTAGAAGACGATGCTTTGCGTGAGAATAAACCTGTTGATCCAACTATATCGTCTTACGAATAGCCTATTCGTTTTAATAGTCTGCTCTGCACCTTATCGAATGATGAATATTTGAATAAGGAGCAAACAGAGATGAAATATGTAAATGCAAAAAAAGTTGTACCAAAGGAACTTCTTTCAGAGATTCAAAAGTATATACAAGGTGAAACTATTTATGTTCCAAAAATAAAAAGCACTTATCAAAAGTGGGGTACAAAATCAGGTGCACGAGATCGTCTTAACGAAAGAAATAAGAATATTAAAGATGCTTTTTTATGTGGTCGATCGATTGCATCATTATCAGCTAAATACTATTTATCACCCGAAACGATAAAGAAAATTGTATATAGCAAAAAATAAAATGTTAGCGCTGTTTCTACGATCATAATTGAAACAGTGCTTTTTATGGTGCTTTTAATTCTAAACTATTTTTTCCATTTCACGTTAAGTATTGTTCCTTTATGCTATTAAATAGATACATTGGGAAAGGGAGAGTGGACAAGCAATGAAATTGAAAGAATTAGAAACTAACGAAGAGTTCAAATGAGCATTTCCTGTAATGTGGCAATTGTGCGATCATCTAAATGAAGAACAATATTTAACGTTACTAAGTACGATGAGAAAAGAAGGGTATCGTTTATTATCACTTATGAACGAGAAAGATGAAATTGTGTCTGTCGCTGGAGTTGCCATTCGGACCGATTTTTTTAACGGAAAACATCTTTGGATCCATGATTTAGTAACGTCAAAAGAAACACGTTCGCAAGGAGTAGGGAAAATTTTGGCGGCTCATTTAGAAGAATTCGCTAGAAATCATGGTTGTGAAAAAGTAGTGCTCTACTCGGGGATATCAAGGGAGCAGGCTCATCATTTTTGGCAGAAACATATGAACTTCGACAAACGAGGAATCGTTTTTAAAAAAGAATTATAAAGCGTACCTTCCATCAGTGGGGTTTTCTTCATACTCCACTGATGGAAGGTTGAGCTAAAGTATCTTTTGAGAAAGAAGGGAATATCCAGCATTCTCTTCTTTTATAAATTGAGTATAATGAGGTGTCAACATGACAAAGTTTAAGGATATATATAAGGGTACTTTTTTATTTTAAAAGAGAAGGTATGTGATCAAATAGTTAAGGACCGCCTATATAGGCAGTCCTAAATTTTCGTTACTTTGGTATAAAGCCAGCTTTTTTCTATGTTAATTCGATCTGCCGTGTCTCTTTTCCAAAAAGTACAAGAGTGATGACACCGATGACAATGCTTATGCAAAACAGCGCAAAAATGAAACCAATTGAATAGCCTGCAGCAATGAAGGAACCAACCAGTAGCGGGCCAAGTATCCCGCCTACACGACCAATCGCTGCTGCCATGCCAGCTCCTGTCCCCCGAATAACCGCTGGATATTGTTCAGGCGTATATGCATATAAAGCCCCCCATGCCCCAAGGTTAAAGAAGGATAATAAAATACCTGACACAATTAAAATCGCTGTCGTTTCAGCATGACCGAAAATGAGAGCAGAACCCGCTGTCCCTAGCAAATAAGTAGCAAGGACAAACTTCCTCCCAATTTTTTCAATTAGCCATGCCGCAGTAAAATAACCTGGCAACTGAGCTAATGTCATAATCAAGACGTATTCAAAGCTCTGAATCATACTAAAGCCTTTCATAACCATCACGCTTGGCAACCAAAGGAACATGCCGTAATATGAAAAAACGACCGTAAACCAAACAACCCAAAGCACTAAAGTGGAGCGGGTATATTTCTTCGACCAAACATCACGAATATTTTGTCCGACCGTTCGCTTCTCAGCCTTTTTAGGAGAAAATGCTGGAGAGTCCGGGAGCTTCAGTCGTAAATAGATTGCATAGAACGCAGGTAAAGCACTAAGAATAAGAGCTATCCGCCAGCCAAATGATGGAATAACAAAATATGAAATAAGCGCAGCAACTAGCCAGCCAAATGCCCAAAAGCTTTCCAGCAGAACGACAACGCGCCCCCGTTCCTTTGCTGATACACTTTCTGAAACGAGTGTTGAGGCAACCGGCAATTCTCCCCCTAATCCCATGCCAACAAAGAAACGCAAAACTAAAAAGGCAAACAAAGTTGTGGTGAATGCAGAAACACCACTCGCAAGTGAAAATAAGAGTAAAGTGATAATAAATATATTCTTCCGGCCAATTCGATCTGCCCATAAACCAAAAAACAGAGCTCCCACTGCCATCCCAATTGAATTTACACTGCCAATCCACCCCATTTGTTCGGGTGACAAGCCCCAGTCTACCTTCAATGCTGCAATAATAAATGAAAGCATTCCAACATCCATCGCATCAAACATCCAGCCGAGTCCTGCGATGCCAAGAAGCTTTCGCTTTGAAATTGTTTTTTCTGCCATGTTGAACCCCTTCCTATTGTCTTGACAGATGTAATTACACAATTAACTATAATCGGGATTTAACTAAAAGACAAGAGATTTTTCTCTTTTTTTCGTTTAATCTATCTCCTCATGTGAAAGTTTTAGAAAAAGCTTCTCTATAAGGTTGGCAATCATATTTAACATCCTTTTAATCTGTTCTATTTCCAGGTTCTCTGCGCTTATGATTCCATTTTTTCAATTCTTTTCCACCATCAAAGGTTGTAGAAAAGATCAAGTTTTTCTACGAGGGGAAAATTGTCAATCACCGATATGCTTTTCATATCAAGTACTCAAAGGAGTGGAAAACGATTATGAAAAATAAAGTAGTGATAATAACTGGGGCTTCTAGAGGTTTAAGGAAAAGCATTGGCATTGGCGTTTGAGAAGGAAGGTGCAAGGCTCTCGATTTGTGCGAGATCTGAAGTAGGTCTTCTAAAGGTGAAGCAAGAAGCTGAGGCTTTAGGAGCTGAAGTGCTGGCCATTACCGCTGATATATCGAACCCAAGGGATGTGGAACGATTCGTTGCGACAACGGAGAATGCATATAAACAGATTGATGTTTTGATTAATAATGGAATCATTTAGTTGAGTAAATAATTTTACGGATGTCGAGGAGAACATCCGTAAATAAATTTCGGAATATTCAAAAACTTCTAACGATTTCTGAACCGTTCCTACAATTCCAAGCCTGCAATCCCAAATCCACCAGGTCCAGCGTGGGTTGAAATCATAGCACCAGCCTGGATCCATTTGATATTTTTGAAACCAGCTTCTTTTGCCATTTCATCCATTCGTTGCTTGATACTTTCATCTAGGCCAATGGAATAAAGTAAATAAAGTTGTTCCCTATCAATATTGTATTGATTTAAATAATCGTGCATGAGTTTTTCTGCTACCGCACTCATTTTCCCACGATATTTTTTGGTTGATACAAGTTTTCCTTCTATTAATTCAATACATGGCTTTATTTTTAACAATGCCCCTCCAAGATAAGCAATATTACTTACCCTTCCACCGGCTCTTAAAAACTCTAGGCTTCCGGGAATGAAAGCTAGCTTTGATTTAGGAATCATTGATTCTATTTTTTCTATCAAGCAAGCAGGTTCAATCGTGGGCTCTTTTTCTAACAAAGCAACAGCATACATCACGATTGCTGCTAATCCACCCGTAACGTTCAAAGCGTCTATAAGAAAAAGGTCTTCAAAATCTTCTGCTGCGATGATCGCATTTTGAAAGGAAGAGGAAGCCTTTGACGTATAACCGATATGAATAATGATGCAGCCTGGAAAATCATCTTTTATTTTCGAAAAAAGCTGATGGTATTCATGGGGATTTGTAGATGTTGTATAGGGTATTTTTTTGGTTCGATCATAATAGTCATAAATGTCCTCTACGGGTATGGAACCATCTAAATAATCCTGTTCATCCATGATGATGTGCATTGGGACCACTTTAATTGCGTGTTTGTCAGCTAACTCTCTCGGTAAATCAGCTCCACTTTCTGTCGAAAAAATAATCCTTCTCATTATTTGTCCCCTTTCATCTAACACCGTCACTACAGTTCTTCCTTCATTATTATGACTTACTCTAACTATACATTAAATGATAGGAACGGGATGGAATTATTTGATAAAAAAGGAAAAGCTACTGCAGTAAAACATTATTGCCTGCCTAGTTCACTTTACCTCCATTTACAACTCACCTTGATCAATCATTTCTAAGACATCATTTGTAGAAAATACCTTACCTGCTATTATATCTTTTTTAGCTAGGCGTAGTTTTCTTTTTAATTCAGGATCAGCTGCGACATCTTCTTCTGCAGAAGTATCTGGTTCTTCAATGAAAGCAAGATGATATCGCTTACCATCGATTTCAAAAACAGACTCTCCTTCATAAAAAAATGTCTTTTATAAGTTTAGCCTCATAACCCTCTAGCTTTTTCAAACTAAATTCCTCCTTTTTCTTAAAATTTATGTCATATATCAAATGCTCGTATCACTAATTCTATTGCATTTTCCTCTAAAATCATTCCATTTCCCATTACAGATACTTTTTCTCCATTGTACCATGAAGAGCAGAAATCAAACTGTTCTTCGATAAAAGTCTCATTCCTACATTTCCTCCATCAAAAGTCGTAGAAAAATTCAAGCTTTTCTACGAGGGAAAAATTGTTAGTTATCGATATACTTTAGCTATCAAGTATTCAAAGGAGTGGAAGACGATGATGAAAAATAAAGTCGTAATAATTACTGGGGCATCACGAGGTTTAGGAAGGGCATTAACACTAGCATTTGCAAAAGAAGGAGCAAAACTCTCGATCTGTTCAAGAACTGAAGAAAATCTCCTACAGGTGAAAAAAGAAGCTGAGGCCTTAGGAGGTGAAGTGTTGGCGATAACCGCTGATATTTCTAATTCAAGGGATGTGGAACGATTCGTTGCAACAACGGAGAAGGCATATGGTCGAATTGATGTTTTGATTAATAATGCTTCTATATTAGGTCCTAGTCCGATGCCAATGCTTCTCGACTATCCAGAAGAAGATTTTGCCGAGGTTTTGAGAGTGAATGCTGTTTCAACCTTTTTAGTAACGAGAAGAGTCATCCCTGGAATGATTGAGCGAAACAACGGTTCCATCATAAATATAACATCTGAAGCGGGCAATACCGGCTATGCTGGCTGGGGCGCATACGGTATTTCAAAATTTGCCGTTGAAGGGCTTACCGAAACGTGGGCAGATGAGTTAAGTCAGACAAATGTACGGGCAAACATGGTTGATCCAGGTGAAATGGACACAGACATGCATAGATTAGCTGTCCCTGATTGCGATTATTCTCTAGCTAAGCCAGAGGATGTCGTTGATATCTTTTTATACTTAGCATCCGCAAAGTCTGAAGGAATTAACGGGCAACGATTTGAGGCTCAGTCAGGAGATGAGTCATGATGGCAGTAAAGGCATTAGATTTCTATCTCCCGGATGAACTAAATGCTTCCCATCCACCTGAAAAACGGGGCTTAAGAAGGGATCACGTAAGAATGATGGTGCTGGATCGAACAACAGGAGAAATCCGCCATGACCGTTTCAACCACTTAATGAATCATCTTCAACCTGGTGATCTCGTCATCTTAAATAACAGTCGCACAATACCTGCCGTTTTAAAAGCAAAATGGTTAAGAAAGATGGAGCAAATGGTACCACAGGTGGAAGTTCGGTTAGCTAGACGTCGGAGTGAGGATACATGGGATGCTTTAATTGTAGCAAGTCCCTTAAAAATAGGTGATACGCTACAATTTTCAGCAGAATTATCAGCCACCGTTATCGAAAACAAGGACAATTCACCATTAATAACGATTCAGTTTACGAAAAAAGGAACGGATTTATTTAATCTCATTTATTTTCTTGGTGAGCCGATTCGCTATGAATATATTAATCAAACATGGGAGTTAGATTATTATCAAACAGTGTTTGCTAGCCAGCCAGGTTCAGTCGAAATGCCGTCAGCTGGTCGAGCATTTAGCTGGGAGCTGCTTTTTACATTAATGCAAAAGGAGATCCAGATCGATTATATTCAATTGCATACGGGGTTAAGTTATTTTCTTGATGATGAACCTTTACCAGAAGATAATGATGAGGAATATCATATTTCTGAACGCACCATGCAGAGGATTCTTGAAGCAAAATCCTCTGGGAGAAGAGTAATCGCCGCTGGGACAACGGTTGTTCGTGCTCTTGAAAGCGCAGCTCGGAATAGCACACTTTTTGGGGTGACAAATCTTTATATCAACCGACATTTTCCGTTGAAAATCGTTGACGGAATCATTACTGGCTTCCATGAACCGAAGGCTAGCCACCTAGATATGCTGTCCGCCTTTGTTTCTGAACAACATTTACTAAATGCTTATGATGAAGCCATTAAATCCCGCTATTTGTGGCACGAATTTGGCGACATGAATTTAATTATATAATTGGAGCTAAAAATGAAATTAATCTCTAGTAGGAGGCACTCTTATGCGTTTTCATCATTTTGCTGTGGAAGTGGAAAATCTTGAGGAATCGATTACTTTTTACAAAAAACTTCTCGGTCTTGAGATTGAAAGCCAATTTTCTTTTATGGATGAGAAGATTGTTTTTCTGGCTTCAGACGATTTTAGACTTGAATTGATAGCCAATCCCGAAGATGTAAAGACTACACATATTTGTTTCGAGGTTAACAATCTTTGCGAAGTGATGAACGAGATTGATAGTAAACAAAAACTAGAAGGTCCATATAAGCTGCAAAATGGCTGGGAAATCGTCTTTTACGAAGGGTCTAATCAAGAAATCATTGAGTTCATTCAGATTGGAAATAAGTTATAATAGCAGTATATTCGGGACGGTGGAGGGAAACTGGAATGTCTGAAGAGGTTAAATATGAAGAGATTACGATTTTAAAAGAAATTGCCGAGCTCTTAAATGAAGGAACGGACACAACAAATATTCTCTCTGGCGTTTTGAAAAAGCTCCTTCATGTGACAGGTCTTCACACTGGATGGATTTTTTTAATCAATGAAAACGGTACCCATCAACTCGTAGCGGATGTTGCTCTGCCACCTGCTTTAAAAAATAACAATAAGCGTAGAATGTGTCGCGGAGAGTGCTGGTGTGTGAATAAATACAACAATCGAAAATTGAACAAGGCAACAAATATAATCGAATGTAAACGGATTGATGATGCCCTAGAAGATGAGGCTGGGGATACTTGTGGACTGACCCATCATGCAACTGTTCCACTCCGAGCTGGAGAGGAACGGTTCGGCATCTTAAATGTTGGTTCGCCAAACAAAACACATTTTCAGAAAAATGAACTTGCCTTGCTTGAAGCGGTAGCTTACCAAATTGGAACAGCATTGAAGCGCATCAAGTTAACCCAACGGGAACAAGAAACTGCACTGATTGCCGAGCGAAATCGACTGGCGCGGGATCTTCATGATTCTGTTAACCAGCTCTTATTTTCCTTAAGCCTTACAGCTAGGGCAGGCGTCGAAATGACACAAGATGATGAAGTAAAACAAACATTCAGCTATATTCAAGATTTATCACAGGAAGCACTTGGGGAAATGAGAGCATTAATCTGGCAATTGAGGCCTCATGGACTGGAAAGCGGCTTAGTAAGTGCATTGAGAAGCTATGCCGAGATGCTCGGTCTCCGCATAGAAACGTTGGTCACAGGGGCAGTCAACATTCCCGGAAAGGTAGAGGAAGCATTGTGGCGAATCGGACAAGAGGCATTAGCCAACTGTAAAAAGCATTCCGAGACGACTGAAGTAGCTTTATCATTCCATGCTGACATAGATGAAGTGGTAATGACCATTAAGGATACAGGCTGTGGCTTCCATTATGAAGAAAACCATTCCATCCTCTCATTAGGATTGAGAAATATGAAAGCACGAACAGAAGCGTTGCATGGTAAATTTCAATTAACGAGCAAACTTGGAAGCGGGACAGAAATCCAAATCTATATCCCGCTCTAGCGGATAACATATATACGATCAACAAATGGAAATCTAATTCCATTTTTCACTCTGGAGGATAACGTATTTCCGCATGACTGGAAATTCAATTCCCTATTCCGCTCTAAGGAGGAAAGATTAGTGAGGATACGTGTATTAATCGTCGATGACCATCATGTCGTTCGAAAAGGCCTTGTCTTTTTTCTTCGAACCCAAAAGGATCTTGATATTATTGGTGAAGCTGCAAATGGGAAGGAAGCAGTAGAGCTAGCAAAATCGCTAAAGCCGGATATTATTCTCATGGATTTAGTCATGCCTGAAATGGATGGGATCGAGGCTACAAGAATCATCAAAAAAGAAC
>JAEWDX010000132.1 GCA_023389895.1 Bacillota bacterium | reverse complement strand
TACTTACATATTAACATAGGGGAAAGTAACGTGCAACTGAATTTATCGCAGAATGTTCTAAACAACAAATCAATAACATAATTTTAATCAGATTAGATACTCTCTTGGGCAATGTATCTGATCCTTTGTCCCACTTAAGAAGGAGGGTGCCCCCTATGTTTGAAGTTATATTATTTGAGGGCCAATTAGAATGGGATCTTCTTTTGTTAGTTGGTCTTGCATGTATAGCTGCTTTTTATATTCTTCAAGTAAAGCGATCAACAAGTGTGAAAATTTATCATAATCAACCTTTAATCTTTTTTCTTGGATTAATTATGTTATATATTGCTTCCGGTAGCCCTTTGGCAAAGATGAGTCATCTTTCATTTAGCACTCATATGATTCAAATGAGCATTTTATATTTTTTCATCCCACCGATTTTAATAATGGGAATTCCGATAGGTTTTTTTCGGCGAAAGGGAAAAAGCAGAAGTCAGTTTCTGATCGTACCAACGATTTCTCTCTTTACATTTGCCTTCTTATTCTTTATGTACCATATGCCAATCATTTTAAATTTTTTATCCCAAAGCCATATTTTACATAATGGATATTTGCTATTGCTATTTATCTTATCCTTCAGCATGTGGTGGCCAATTGCTTCGCCGTATTTTCAATCGCCCCTCTATCCTGATAATCGACGTAAACACCGATTTGCCCATCTAAGTGGACTTGTTCTTATGCCCGCCTGCTTTTTATTTATCGTAAATGCTTTATTTGGGGGAATAGATAACCCCTTTATCGCTTATGCAGTATCTGATCTTTGTATACCACCGCATATGGATTCCTCTCATTTACCTCCCTCTATATTTAATTCAAGGCTTGACCAACTTTTCTCTGGAATCGTCATGTTAGGGCTGCATAAGCTTGGGATTTACATGACCCTTCACATCGGAAAAATAGTGGACTATTAATTAATATCGATTAAGGCTTACTGCACTCTTGAAAAGGATGAGCTAACTCGTAATTTGATTCTAAAAATCCCATGGCACTAATAGAATATACAAAATAAACAACTAAAGTGGTGAGAGAATGCAATGGAAGTGACGAGTCATTTAGCGATAAGAGGAATGCATTGTGCTGCCTGTGCAGTAAGGATAGAAAAGGCTGTTGCAAAGATAGATGGAGTGACAGATGTTAACGTTAATTTAACGACGGAAAAAGGTCGGATTATATTTCGAGAAGAGCGGACAAGCCTTACAGAGGTAATCAAAAAAATAAATAAAATCGGCTTTGCAGCGGATGAAATCAAGGTGGAAAGCATTCAAACGGATCGTGAAAAGCGAAAAGAAATAAGGGTGCTCCAATGGGAATTTATTATTTCTGCTTTGCTCACTTTCCCATTAGCTTGGGCAATGTTTGCTCATTTTGAATGGGCAGCACCAATCCAAGTGCCAAAGCTCTTTATGAACCCGTGGTTTCAACTAGGGATTACGATTCCGATTCAGTTTATCATAGGTTATCAGTTTTATGAACGAGCTTGGAAGGCGATAAAAAATGGCAGTCCCAATATGGATGTACTCGTTGTTTTAAGCACCTCTGCTGCTTTTTTTTATAGCCATTATCTAACAATCTCCTCATATTTAATGGGAAGCTCTGCACATTTCGTCTGGCTTTTCTATGAAACAAGTGCCTTTATCATTACCTTTGTTTTATTAGGAAAGCTATTAGAAGCAAAGACAAAATTGAAGACAACAGAGGCCATTAAAAGGCTGTACCAATTACAGACGAAAACAGCGACATTGTATACGAATGGGAAGGAAACGAAGCAGTCAGTTGCTGAGCTTTCAATTGACGATGTGATTTTAATAAAGGCAGGGGAAAAGGTTCCGATTGATGGACAAGTCCTAAAGGGAAATTCCCTTGTTGATGAATCATTGTTAACGGGTGAAAGCATTCCAGTTGAAAAGGAAATAGGGAATTTCGTCTATGCAGGTACGATCAATCAAAATGGAATGTTAACGATTAAAGTAACAAAAAGAAATTCAGAAACGGCTTTATCACAAATCATCCAGATTGTTGAGGAAGCACAATCATCTAAGGCTCCCATTCAGCATATTGCTGATAAAATCACCGGAGTTTTCGTGCCCATTGTGATGATAATTGCCCTTGTCACCTTTATCGCTTGGTATCATTTCTTTTTACCAGGCGATTTCTATGAGGCATTAGAAAAGGTCATTACGGTATTAATTATTGCCTGCCCATGTGCTCTCGGATTGGCAACTCCTACTTCTGTTATGGTCGGAAGTGGACGAGCAGCCCAATTAGGGATTTTATTTAAGGAAGGGAAGTTTCTCGAACTGCTTTATAAAAATGATGTTGTCATTTTTGATAAAACAGGTACATTGACAAAAGGTGAAGCCGTTGTAACGAATATGTATATCGAGCATTTTAGTGAGAATGCCTTTTTAGAAATAATTGGTGCAGTCGAGAGTGCCTCCAATCACCCTTTAGCAAAAGCGATTGTTAAACATGTGAAAAATAAAATTAGAACTTTGCCTAATGTTACGAGTGTGCAAAATATGACAGGATTTGGGGTGAAAGCAATCGTAAATGGACAGGAGATTGTTATTGCCAGTCCAAGATACTTTATTAAACATAATAAGGCATTGCCGATTAAAGCGTTGAATCTCGTAAATCAATATGAGCTGGAAGGAAAGACGGTCATGATTGCTACAATTAATTCGCGTTTTACAGGTATGATTGCTGTTATGGATGAAATTAAGCCATCCGCAATAAGAGCCATTTCACGTTTAATGCAGATGGGAATCGAGGTTATGATGCTCACAGGTGACAATCGAAATACGGCAACAACTGTTGCAAAGAAAGCAGGGATTCATAAATTCCATGCTGAAGTAACCCCACAGGAAAAGTCCGAAATGATTAAGCGATTACAGAAAAAGGGTCATCGCGTTACGATGGTAGGGGATGGAATCAATGATGCACCGGCATTGGCTGTAGCAGATGTTGGAATTGCGATTGGAACGGGAGCAGATATTGCGATTGAATCTGGAAATATCACGATTATGACTGGTGATTTAATGCGAGTTGTCGACGCAATCGCAATCAGCAAAAGAACAATGGTGAATATAAAGCAAAACTTTCTATGGGCATTCTTCTATAATCTATTTATGATTCCATTTGCCATGCTCGGATTTATGGCTCCCTGGTTAGCTGGAGCCGCAATGGCATTGAGCTCAGTCTCAGTTGTCCTCAATGCTTTAAGATTAAAAAGAGTTAGGCTGTACTAATCTAAATGAATGATTTTGAAAGAACAGGGCCGGTTGATTTTAGTGAATTTTCCAAAACAGACTGAACAATCAGAGTGGTCGTCATATGATATAATTTTTATAAAAATGGAAAGATCATGATCGCAAATGATGAATCATCTCATTTAGACGGAAATATAATTGAAGTACGACTTTATGAGGCGTTTGCGATTGCTTTTTGGAAGGAGAAAATCGATTGAAAAAAGTAATCGGTGTTGATATTGGTGGAACAAAAATTCGGATTGGCGTTATTAATGAAAATGGAGAAGTAGTAGCTGATCAGATCATTCCGACACAATTGCCATTGTATCCTTATTTAGAAGAGGAAATTTTGAAAGTGCAAGCAGATTTTCCTGAACTTTCTGGAATTGGCATCGGCACGAGGGGGATGGTTAATGCAAAAACAGGTATTGTGACGTTTGAAAAGGAACTTGACGGTTGGGAAGGGACGCCTGTTAAAGCGCAATTAGAAAAGGCGACTCGTCTTCGAACAGAGATTAATAATGATGCTAATTGTGCGGCTCTAGCGGAAGCTCGACTTGGTGCAGCGACTTCCTTTGAAAATATTGTTTGTTTAACCGTAGGAACTGGGCTTGGAGCTGGCGTGATACTTGATGGAAAAATCATAAATGGCACAAATGGGGGTGCTGGGGAAGTTGGTCATATGACCTTGTATCCAAATGGCCTTGTTTGTGGATGTGGAAAAAAAGGTTGTAGTGAGCAATATATTTCCGGAACTGCATTAAGAAGAATGATAAAAGAGGAAAATATTATCGATCCAACAACAGATGAACTTGTCTTACCACAAAATTTATTTAAGCTTGCTGCAAATGGTCATGAAGATGCTTTCGCTATCCGTGAACGTTTCTTATCAGACTTTGCCATTGTGGTTGCAACTCTTCAAGCGATACTAGATATAGATTGTGTCGTTATTGGTGGTGGTGTTTCTGAATCCGCCGATGATTGGTGGGAGCTTCTGCTTGAAAAAGTGGAGCCATTAAAGCTTAATCCTTTAGTGTTAAAGCGAGCTGCATTTGGAAATGAAGCAGGGATGCTTGGAGCGGCAATGCTAGTTATGGATTAGTTCGCAAGATGAGGATGTGAGTTAATCCTAGGAGGTTAGCCGAAAGATAGCAATCAGCTATCTATCAGCTATTAAACGATTAGCAGACAACGAGCAAACAGGAGGGGAAATGGAGAGAATATGGTGGAAGGAAGCAGTTGCTTATCAAGTGTACCTACGTAGTTTTCAAG
>JAEWDX010000112.1 GCA_023389895.1 Bacillota bacterium | reverse complement strand
CAATAACAGAATGCGGGAGCTGCCTATTTACGCAATATTGTAACTTTGGAACGATTAAATTCGAAGAAATCTCTAATACTAAATTGCCCATTAATTATAACTAACAAATGATGAAAGGACGAAAAAGAATGATCCAGCATTTCATTGTTGCAAATACTTTTACACACCAAATTGACTGTTTTTGTCCGGGAAAAGAACATGTAAATTTTTTTACATTCGAAAGGGATGATGTAGTTGAAGTCACTAATGAATGTAGATTTATTAACGATATTGGATGGTATTCATTAATTATCATTAATAATAGAGCTCACTTTTATATCGCTATTGATGATTTAGAGCAATATTGTCGGAAAGAACAGATTATCTCTATATTAGATATCGAACTAAGGATTAACTATTTACGATTTCTAATAAATCAAGCTCTTGATACTGAAAATAAGGCGTCTTTTTTGAATTACACAACTGAATTAAATGAATTGATACATATACAGAAAAGGTATCAATCACCTCAAATTTGTTAAAGATATCAAAAGGGGAGGTGTGATCCTATGGCTCAAGATGTTCTTTGTGAAGTGAACAATTATAAGTTTTGGGACAATTATTTTTAACCAAGTATTTGTGAATTTAGTCATTGCGGGGCTCCATTCATATGCATAGTTTACAGCTAATAATTCAATTTAATAGATTAAAAGCGTCTTTTGATTAGTCTAAAATTCAAAATACGCTTTTTCCATTTTTTAGTCTGATGTACAATAGAATAAAAAAGCTTTACTCAGCTAAGGGTAGATCATTTTGAGAGAGGTAAAAATGAATAAAGAAGTAGCCAAAAATATTAGAGAAGGTTTAACAGCTGATTGTATGAGGTGCTTTGGTCTTTGTTGCACAGCGCTTAATATTGTAGCATCAAGTGATTTTGCAATAAATAAATCTGCTGGAGCACCTTGTATTAATTTACAAGGAGACTTTCGATGTAAAATTCATCAGAATCTAAGAGAAAAAGGATTTAAGGGATGTACAGTGTTTGATTGTTTAGGTGCTGGACAAAAAGTTTCTCAAGCCACTTTTAACGGGCAGAGCTGGAAGGAACATCCTGAAATCGCTAATAAAATGTTTCGTGTGTTTCCTGTCATGGAACAATTATATGAAATGATTGCATTTATCGCTGAAGCATTAACTTATGATGTTGCGCAATCATTGCGGGATAAGTTAAATAAACAAATAGAAAAGCTACAAAGCTTGACGGATATGGATGCTGATAGCTTATTGTCATTAGATATGACAAGCTGTCGATTTCCAGTAAACGAGCTACTTTTAGAAACAAGCGAATCTATTCGAAGCGGGCTAAGCTCAAAAGTTTTTGCAATAAAAAAAGGTAAGAAATGTAGAGGTGCTGATTGGATTGGTAAGAATCTAGTAGGTAAAGATTTAAGAACGACCGATTTACGGGGCGCTTATTTAATTGCTACTGATTTCCGAAATGCAGATCTAAGAGGCGTTGATTTGATTGGAGCAGATTTGCGCGATGCAAACCTAATGGGGGCCAATCTATCTACAAGTATGTTTTTAACACAGATGCAAATTAATTCAGCTAAAGGAAACGATAAAACGATATTACCTCCGCACATACAACGACCTTCGCATTGGATGAAATGATATTGGAGATTGGATTTACGAATCAATTTTATGAGTTTTTTCAATTGATTCGTAAGCCCTGATAAAAATCTATTTCAGTATCTCGTTATTTTTTGTTTTCATTAAAAAATAGGCCGTAATGAACGAAGCAATGGGAATAATTAAAGCTACACCAATTCCAGCAAAGAGAATAGTTATCATTTCAGCAATAAAAATTTTTGAATTGACAATTTCTCCAACAGAATAAGCTAAATCCTTAAACCAAATTAGCAATGCCAGATAGCCTCCAAAGAATGCAAAAAATAACGTATTCGTAGTAGTTCCTAAAATATCTTTCCCAATACTTATTCCAGATTTGAATAATGCACTTCTACTAATAGATGGATTATGTTTAAATAATTCGCTCATTGGAGACGAAATAGAAATGGCAATATCGGTTATAGCACCTATTGTACTCATGATAATCACAGAAGCCCCAATTTTAACAAAGTCAACTCCTATATAGAGGGAAAATACGCTAAGTTCCTCTATTTCCTCTTCACCAAAACCTTGAATCATAGCTTTTTCTGTTACGATGATAATGAATAAAAGCAGAATAACAATGGTAATGATAGTAGAAATAAAAGCTGTCTTTGTTTTACTATTCACTTCATTGATATAAAACTGGGTAATACAACTTATTACTGTTGACGCAATCAATGTTAAGATAATTGGATCAGCTTTTGGGATTGTCATAATAAATACAGTAAAAAGCAGCACACCAAAGTTTAAAAACAAAGAGAAAAATGAGCGAGCTCCTTTTTCTCCACCAATAAGAGTCATCAATAGAAATAATATCGCTGCAAGGCACACTAATATATTCATAATCTTGTCCTCATTCCATTAATGAAAAAAATAGAAGTATATAGAGCTATTGGAATCGTTAACACAATTCCAATTTCGCCAGCAAGTGCGCGAGTTAATTCTAATGATAGATTTATGGAAAGTGTGTACCCTAATGGAGAAGCGTTTTTAAAATACAATATTAGCATTGGAATAGAGCCACTTATGTAGGCAAAAAACAAAATATTTGTCATCGCTCCCATAATATCTTTTCCAATTTCCATACCTGAAGCTTTAAGTGCTTTTATTGATATGTTGTGATTTTTTTCATATAGCCCAAAAAGAGAAGAAGCCATGAAGGGGAATGGTAATAGAAATATCATCGGATTTGTAAATTAAAGAGCTCTACAATATTAATTTTCTGTCCTAGCTCCCTATCAACATGCTAGCTGTTCACTATTTGTTCGCTATACTGCTAGTTTTCTGCTAATTTCTTGCTAGTTTCTTTATAGCAAGCGATCGAAAGCTTAGTTATGGAAAACTTGAATACTTATATTAAAAGCTTCATATCGCCTTTATCCAGTTCATAGATAGGTTCGCTCAATATTCACATTAAAATAGTCCTTTTTGATATAATAATTGTAAACAAAAATATAAAAAATTCGGTGACTAAATGGAATATACAGCAACTTTTCAAAAAGTAATTGATTATATTGATGAACATATTCATGAAGCAATATTAGTGGATGATTTAGCGAAGCATATTGGCTACTCACCGTTTCATTTCTTGAGGATTTTTAAAGAAGCTGTTGGGGAGACACCTAGGGAGTATGTGACGAAGCGAAAGCTACAGTTCGCCTTGAGAGATATGAGCCAAGAGACTAGTATCAATGACATTGCCTTTAATTATGGATATGAATCGTATGTAGGCTTTGCGAAAGCATTTAAAAAGGTGTTTGGTGTATCACCAGCAACCTATCGCATACATTGTCCAAATGCAGAACCACCTATCATAAATTTAGCAGAATTAAAGCTAAATAAGACAGGTGGGATGATCTATCAGCCGAAAATTATCACAAAGGATTCGTTTGCGATTGTCGGAAGATCCTATGAAATACAAGTGAAGGATGTAAGAACGACAAGAGATGCACCAACTTATTGGTACCATAGTGGACTTACGGATGGGGAGATTGAAAGAACGCTTTATGATACATTCTCACCTTTGGCTCATGGAGAATTCTGTTTAAATATGGCGAATGAAAAGGATTGGTCTAGGTTCACCTATTTTTTTGGCGTGTTGGATGAAAAAACAGAACGACTTTTAGGAGATAGCTTCCAAAGAATCATCATTCCTCCATCTACCTTTGCTGTTTTTAGTACGCCTCCAGTTCAGCCAGATGATTTTGTTGATTCAGTTAAAGGTACTTGGAATTATATATTAAACAATTGGTTTCCAATGTCAGGTTATGAAATTGATGAGAAAAGCTATGATTTTGAGTTTTATGATGAAAGATGCCATACATGGGAACATGAATTGGTGATGATGGATATTTATATTCCAATTCAAAAAACATACTAATCGTAGTAGCGCAACCTATAATATTGGTCTAAGCTACTCTTTTTAGTATGTTCTGTTTTTTTGCCAAAAATAGAAGGGGAGAGCAAAAGAGAATGAATACCTCCTTTTTTAAAAAGAAAGTATAAATTTTGAAGTTAGAGAACTGTATAGCTTAAGATGTTTTATCGATAAAGTCAAGTAAGCGCAATCCAATATTTATTTGCAAAAGCTCCTCTGGATTATTAAAATCAATATTTGCCAGCTTAATGAGCCGTTCAATTCTATATTTTGCGGTCTTCGGATGAATGAATAACTCCTGTGCGGTCGTTTTATAGTTCTGGTTATGATCTAGGAAAACCTTTAATGTCTTGTTAAGCTCTGGGTTTGTTTTTTGAATTTCTAAAATTTTATCGGGTACAAATTTTATTAAATGCTCAAGATCATTTGTTTCCAAAAATAACTGAATGACACCTAATTCTTGATAGGAAATGATTTTATTTTCTTGGTTCGTTAGTTTTAATATTTTTAATATATTGTTTGCTTGTTTATTTGCTAAATGTAAGTCAGATATATTTGATTGGCAGCTGATTCCTGTATTAAAGGATAAATGTGAATAGTAAGATAAGGAAGTAAAAGAATGGATGGCTGCCGTAATTTTTTCGTTAAATTGCCGTTCACTATCTGAATTACAAATGAGAAAGATAATTTTATCTTTTTTTACGAGTGTAACAAATCTTTTCCAATGAATGGAGATATAATTCGAAAGGGCCTTAACGATGGACTCAGAATCTTCCCGCTTTACCTTATTTTTATTAGTTTGCACAGAAAGATCAAATGTGACGAGATGGAATTTGTCCTGATGGCTAAAATGTAAGAAATTTAATATCTCTGCTAATTCTTCCTCTGATTGATAGCGCGCATAGATTAAATCATTAATAAGCTCATTTAAATGACTGAGATTCTGCTGCTGTAAGGCGTATTTTTTAAGTAATTCCATTTGCAGGGAGCTGACTGTATTTTCGATCGCCATAAAGTCTTCTTCAGTCGTTTGTTGATTTAATTCATGGATAATCAATCGATAAACATCTGTCCCTAAAGAAGGAATACCTACCAATAACTGAGAATGTTGTTGAGTTGGAAAATCCGAATGAATCACTACTTGTCGTTCATATTCAAAATTTGTGTAGCGCTTTTTAGATAGCTTGGTGGAATCAATGACTTGAACGTTTTCTAATTCCGGATTAATATTTATATTTCTATAAATAATGGAATTATTTTCAGAAAAACTGACGGGATTAGGGATAAGGTCCTCTAGTAAGGCAAGTATATCTTTTAATCGTGGTTCTCTGAGAGCTAAATTCGTGAATTGATTGCTAATCATATAATAACGGTCAAGAAGAACTTTATTTTTATTTATTAATGTTTCCATGATATTCAAGATAATCGTTTCATAATGTGTTTCTTTTGGGATTTTGATCAATGGTATTTGATACATATTGCATTCATCTATGAAATAAGATGGAATCTGCTTTACTAAACGATCTAATTTTACAATAAAAGCGACGATCCCTATTTTATTTGCTTTTGCAAAAAAATCCTTCGTTTCAGTCAATGTCAGATCTTTAAGCGCAAAATAGCTAGTTAAGCATACTTGTCCAACATTTCCCCATTCCTCAATATCAGGAGCCTCCATAACCATTATACCTGTAACTTCTTTTTGTAAGCCTTTCATTCCCGCGATTAACTCAGATTCATATAAAGACTCAAAGTCGAGTATATCTCTGACGGTTAAGGTCATATCTATACCTCCTCGCATAGAAGTAGTTTAATTATACTGGACTGAAAAAAATATGAAAGAAAAAACTTAGTCTCCTTTAGATAAAGTTTTGTTTTACACTTTAGGCATAGTGGATAATTTTAATTAAAAAAGCAAAACTTAAAGAAGGTTCAGAATTACAAGATGTTGCGATTAAAGATGGTAAAATCGTTGCAATTGAACATACTATTGATGCAGATGCGAAACAAGTAATTAAAAGCCCCTCATACACCATGAATGAAATACATTAAACAACTGCTCACCTTTATCCGTTAGGGATAAAGAAATATGGCTATTTTTATCTTCATGTAACATTAGAAACACTTTCAATTCACTTTATTATTAATATTGGAAATGGAAAGGAGAATATGTATGTTGCACACAATTATTAAAGAAAACAGCTATCAAGATTCCATCAACTTAATGTTATTGACAAATTCAGTTAATGATTTAGAAGGAGTAAATAAAAGTTCCATTATGATGGGAACTGACGCAAATAAAGATATTTTCAAAAACTCCGGATTACTTACACCAGAAGCAGAAAAAGCAAAAGGAAACGATATGGTGATCGTCGTTGATACCGATGACGAAGCTGTTGTGGAACAAGTTCTAGCAGAAACCGGTCGCTTTCTAAATAATCTATCTGTAAAGAAAGAGGCAGATGGATTAAAAAGTGTAAAGAATTGGCAGGATGCACTTGAAACACTTCCTAATGCGAATTTAGTCCTATTCTCAATTCCTGGTGAATATGCAGCTAGCGAAATTGAAAGAGCATTAGACTATAATCTAAACGTTTTCTCTTTCAGTGATAATATTTCTATTGAAGATGAAGTAAGACTTAAAAAGAAAGCACATGAAAAAGGTCTATTATTAATGGGACCTGATTGTGGAACAGGAATTATCTCTAGCATTCCAATGGCGTTCACAAACGTAGTCAATCGTGGAAATATCGGCGTTGTTGGCGCATCTGGAACAGGTATTCAAGAAGTTACAGCAATGATTGATAAATTAGGCGGCGGTGTCGTTCATGCAATCGGAACAGGCGGTCGTGATTTAAGCGATAAAGTCGGAGCGATTACAGTGAAAGATGCGATTGTAGGTTTAGAGCATCATGATGCTACTGAAGTGATCGTCGTTATTTCTAAGCCACCTGCTCCGGAAGTAAGAAACGAAGTTGTTCAATTGCTTCATGATGTAAGCAAGCCAGTTGTAGCGATCTTCCTTGGAGAAAAACCTGATCATCATGAAGGAAATGTGTATCTTGCACATACTTTAGAGGAAACAGCAAGAATTGCCATGGATTTAGCTAAAGGGCAATCTGTGAAAGCAAATTATCACGGACCAGCTACTCATCATGTGGATAATCCATTACCATCTGATAAAACAGTGAAAGGATTATATTCAGGCGGTACATTAGCGGCTGAAGCAGCAATGTTAATTTCCGAAGCATTAGAGTTAGGCGGATTGGTTAAACAAGAAGGCTATATCTTGAAGTCACACGGTTTCGAAGTTATGGACCTTGGTGACGACATGTATACACAAGGTAAACCACATCCAATGATCGACCCTGAAGTCAGAATCAATAAGATTAAAGAATACGCAGCTGATTCTTCAACTGGTGTTATCTTACTTGACTGTGTATTAGGATATGGAAGTCATCCTGACATGGCTTCCGCATTAGCTCCAACGATCAAAGAAGCGATAGCAACAGCTAAAGCAGATGGCAGAGACTTGCATTTTATCGGAACTGTCGTTGGAACAAAACAAGATCCACAAGACTTCAATCTGGCAGTTGCAACTTTAGACGAAGCAGGTGTCATCATTGAAGAAAGCAACGCAAAAGCTGTTCAATTAGCCCTTGGATTTATGGGTAAAGAATTAGTTGAAGGAGATAAGGAAGTTGTTCCTTATACAAAAGAGAAAAATCCTCTACCTTTACTAAGCGCATCTGTTGATGAACTATTAAATACAATGCCTCGTGTTATTAATGTTGGTCTTGAAAGCTTTAATGAACCAATTATTAAGTACGGCGGTCAAAGTATTCAATTCAATTGGAAGCCTGTTGCCGGAGGAAATAAGAAATTAATCAAGATTTTGAATGCATTACAGAAAAAAGAAGCAGAAATCAACGAAGCAAACGAAGAAGTTATCGAGAGAATCAAGAATTCTCAACCATTCCTAGTTGATGTTGTTTCAGCAAAATCTGTGATTCCAGAACTAAATGGAAAAGTTCTACTCCATGCAGGTCCACCAATTACATGGGATGAAATGACTGGCCCAATGCAAGGTTCATGTATCGGAGCATCATTATTCGAAGGTTGGGCATCTACAGAAGAGGAAGCAAGAAAGCAACTTGAAGCTGGAGAAGTTACATTTATGCCATGTCATCATGTTCACGCTGTTGGACCAATGGGTGGTATTACTTCAGGAAACATGGCAGTACTCGTTGTCGAAAACAAAGTGGATGGCACAGTTGGTTATTGCACAATGAATGAAGGAATTGGTAAAGTTCTTCGTTTCGGTGCATACTCACAGGAAGTCGTTGAACGCTTACACTGGATGAAGGATGCTTTAGGACCAGTTTTAAGTCAAGCGATTAAGCATAAAGGTGAAGGAATCAACCTAAATGTTATGATTGCAAAAGCAATTACAATGGGTGATGAATTCCACCAAAGAAACATTGCTGCTTCTTTAGTATTCCTAAAAGAAATCAGTCCATATATTGTTGATTTGGATATTGAAGACGGCAAGAAGAAAGAAGTAATTCAATTCTTAGCTGACACAGATCAATTTTTCTTAAACATCATGATGGCAACTGGTAAAGCAATTGTCGACTATGCAAGAAAAATTGAAAAAGGTACAGTTGTAACAACTTTAACTAGAAATGGTAAGAACTTTGGTGTTCGTATTAGTGGAATGGGTGACCAATGGTTTACAGCTCCTGTTAACACACCGAAAGGATTGTATTTCACTGGTTATTCAGAAGAAGATGGAAATCCTGATATCGGTGATAGTGCGATTACAGAAACAATCGGTGTTGGCGGTATGGCAATGGTAGCTGCACCAGGAGTAACTCGATTTGTTGGTGCAGGCGGCTTTGATGATGCATTGAGGGTTTCAAATGAAATGTCTGAAATCTCCATTTCACACAACCAGAACTTTTCGATTCCAACTTGGGATTTCAAAGGAATTTGCTTAGGAATTGATATAAGAAAAGTTGTGGAAACAGGAATTACGCCACTCATCAATACTGGTATTGCTCATAAAGAACCAGGTGTAGGACAAATCGGAGCTGGTACAGTAAGAGCTCCTCTAGCGTGCTTCGAAAAAGCATTAGAAGCTTATGCAGAAAAATTAGGAATTACAGTTGAATAATTCATTAGAAGTTGAATATGGGGTAAAGAGTAATTACTTACCCCATATTTTTTATGGAAATTCGCTAGGGAAAATCCATAGTATTTTTCAATCCAGCTTTAATATCATCATTCAAGAGCAATTAGTCCATTTTGCCTCTCTTGGCACACCTTTGTCCGCTTTTGGAGTTAATATACCGAATAATTCTTTAGAGCAGCTTTTGAAAAGTATTCAAATTGGAGATTCGATTTCGTATCATGATGGGAAAATCATGATGAATACTTCTTATCATGATGTACTTATTAAGCTAGATAAGTTAGCGGAAGTAGACTTACGGTTAAATCAGCTTTCTATTGATCTTCTTCGAAATAATGAAATCTTCGGATTAATCAAGCAAATAGATTTTAATAAAGATTCAGGTGTGATTCAATCTGAAGACGAATCACATTTAATCGATGAAATCATCGATGCACAATTGGGGGATAGGCAGGTTATTAAAAGATGCATAGAGCATTTTTTTGGTAGAGGCATTGGACTTACCCCAAGCGG
>JAEWDX010000102.1 GCA_023389895.1 Bacillota bacterium | reverse complement strand
TATCGTGAAATGATTCAGTCCGCAAGAAAAGTAGTCGAATTAGCAAAGTTAGATTATCGAATGCATGTCGAATCAGCAGAAAGTGAAATTCTCGCTATTGGTTTAAAGGTAGCATCAAGAATTCTTGGAAAGAAATTAGAAGGTAATGAAGAAGAATTCCTAGCCATCGTGAAGCGTGCTTTAAAAGAAGCACGAGATAATCAAGAAGTTCAGCTTCATATTCATCCAAACTATTATGAATTTTTACTTGCCAATAAAGAAGAACTGCTTATGTTGTTTCCAAAAGAAGTAAATTTCTATATTTATCCTAATGATGAGATTTCAGAAACTTCCTGTTTAATAGAATCAGCACATGGCAGAATCGATGCAAGTGTTGATAGCCAGCTAGGAGAAATTAAACGAAAGCTGTTTGAATTGCTGGAGGGTGAGTAAGAATGAAACTTGCTGAAATTATTGACGAAATCAACCAAATTGATTCATTCAAACGTTATGGTCGTGTGAAAAGAGTCGTTGGTTTAATGATTGAATCACAAGGCCCTGAAAGTTCAATTGGCGATGTTTGCTATATCCATATTGGCAATAGGAAGAAACGAATGATTCAAGCTGAAGTTGTCGGTTTTAAAAATGAAGCTGTTATTTTAATGCCATATACAACAGTGAGTGATATTTCTCCAGGCTGTTTAGTTGAGGCAACTTCAAAACCTTTAGAAATAAAAGTCGGTTCTCAATTAATTGGCTCTGTTCTTGATTCTGTTGGACAACCACTTGACGGATCTCCACTTCCGAAAGGATTAAAATCTGTCCCAACTGAGCAAGAGCCACCAAACCCATTGCAAAGGCCACCGATAGCAACGGCAATCGATGTAGGTGTTCGCTTAATAGATAGCCTTCTAACCGTTGGAAATGGACAAAGGGTGGGGATTTTTGCAGGTAGTGGGGTCGGGAAGAGTACATTGCTTGGAATGATTGCTCGTAATACGACAGCAGATTTAAATGTGATAGCCTTAATTGGAGAACGGGGACGGGAAGTAAGAGAGTTTATTGAAAAGGACTTAGGTCCTGAAGGTTTAAGCAGGTCGATTGTTGTCGTTGCTACTTCTGATCAGCCGGCATTAATGAGGATTAAAGGCGCCTATACAGCTACTGCGATTGCTGAATACTTTCGTGATAAAGGCTTGAATGTCATGCTGATGATGGATTCTGTCACAAGGGTAGCGATGGCACAAAGGGAAGTAGGATTAGCAATTGGAGAGCCGCCGACAACAAAAGGCTATACTCCTTCTGTTTTTTCCATTTTACCGAAGCTACTAGAAAGAACAGGAACGAATGAACATGGCTCTATAACAGCCTTCTACACGGTTTTAGTTGATGGCGATGATATGAATGAACCGATTGCAGATACAGTTCGTGGAATTTTAGATGGTCACTTTGTCCTTGATCGTGATCTGGCGAATAAAGGGCAGTATCCAGCTGTCAATATTCTGAAGAGTGTCAGCAGGGTTATGAATAATATTGTTGATCCAACTCATGTAAAGGCAGCAGAGCATTTAAGAGATGTTTTAGGCACGTATATAAGCTCAGAGGATTTAATTAACATAGGTGCGTATAAAAAAGGTTCGTCGACTAAAATTGATGAGGCTATCAATCTTTATCCTTTGATTATTTCTTTTTTAAAGCAAGCTACAAATGAGCCTGTCTCGTATGAACAAAGTGTTGAGCAGCTAATGAACCTTGTTGGGAAAGGTGATTGACCAAAATGCAATACAATTTTAAATTTGAAAAAATCTTAATGATTAAAGAAAGAGAAAAGGATGAAGCCCAAAATATTTATACGCAATCAGTGAAAAAGTTTGAAGAGGCTGCACAGATGCTGTATGAATTATTAAGGAAAAAAGAAGATCTTGAAAACAATCAATCTTTAAAACTTGTTAGTGGTTTATCTGTTCAAGAGATTAAGCATCATCAATATTTTATTCAGAATATGGAAAAGACAATCAGTCATTACCAACAAATGGTCATTAATGCCCGTAACCATATGAATTTTTATCAAGAAAAATTAATGGAAAAAAATATTGAAGTTAAAAAATACGAAAAAATAAAAGAGAAAGACATCGTTAGTTTTACAGCAAACTTAAAACAGATAGAGGGCAAACAAATGGATGATATTTCAATCCAACAGTTTATGAATCGCGGAAATTAGGTGATAAAGTGGATAAAATGATCGAAGAAAAAGAACCGAATAAATCTTCAAAATTTCAAAGCTTCATTTTTATTGTCTTTATCCCGCTGTTATTCGCCATAACGGTCGCCCTCGTTGCAATGACCCTTCTTGGCTATAATGTCTTTGAAATAACAAAGGAATACGGGCAAAAAATACCGTTCGTCTCATCAATGCTCAGTGAAGAGAAACAACAAACGGTTAAAAACCTTGAAAAAGAAATGATCGAGCTTGAGGCAGAAATAAATGATCGTGAGGCGAAAATTTCTGATCTTCAAACAGAACTAGATAGCAAGGATCAAGAAATAACAACGGCAAAGCTTGAGAAGGAAAGATTAGAAGATGAAATTAACGAATTAACAGCAATGAAAGAACAGAATAAACGTGCCTTTAAAGATATTGTAAAAACGTATGAAACGATTTCCGCCAAAAAGGCTGCCCCGATCCTTGCACAAATGAATGAAGATGAAGCCTTACAAATCCTTTCTAGTATTAAGGCAGATACCCTCGCGGCAATCATGGAGAAAATGAACCCAGAAGATGCTGCTCGCTATACTGAATTGCTATCAGTGAAGGCTGAGCAATCACAATAGCATCGAAAACAGTTTTGAAAGGGGGTGAAAACATGGAACTAAACGGTCTAGGAGCAATAAGTTCTGCCTTAGATATGGGGTCTAAAGTCGGTGATGCTGGGAAGTCTGAAGGTGGATTTGCGGCATTATTTTCAAATTTAATCGACAACCATTCGAAAACTGCAAAGAATAGTTCTTTAGAGCAACAACCTACTGATGTGCTAACAGATGATGAATTAGCTGGGCTTTTAGACTTTCTGCAGAAGAATGACATTCTTGATCTTGACAATGGGCAAAGTTTGTTAGAGAAAGTTGCATTCCAAAGCAACACGAATATTCTTGACATCATTAAAGAGCAACTTAATCTATCCTCGGACGAGCTTTTTGGATTATTGAGTAAATTGTATGCACAGCTAAGCCCTAATGACATGGATGATCAGGTTCAGGGCAAAATAGTCTCTGATAAGCTCGTAAATGAAATGAATATTGAAGAAATGCTCGCCCGGCTCATTGAAGCGATTCTATCTTTACTAGTGCAAAATCTGACAGTGAAGCCTGATAAAGACTTTGGACAAGCAATGAAGATTTTAAAGCTCTTCGAATTATTATCAGCGAATAAAGATGCAGTCGGCGATCAAAGTAAGCTACTTGAATTTATGCGGATAATGAGTGAAAAGTTAGAGCAAAGTGCAAATCAATCAATAGTTTCAAGTCGACAAGATTTTTTACAAAAAACATTCCATTCATTGCTTGGAGAAATGAATGGAAAAAGTGCTGTTCAAGCTGAGAAGTCTGGAGAAAGTAGCGCTAATGTTACGAGTAAAACAGAACTTTCGAACCAAGGTTTTATGCAATTTCAGCAAATGTCAAGACCGGAACAGCTAACCCTATTGACAAATAGCCCAAACAAAACAGTGTCTGCCGAGGAATTAATGAAACAATTTGAAAATATTTTAGCGCGAAGCCAATTCACAAAAGCTGGCGGCACGCAAAGATTATTCATTAAATTAAACCCAGAGCATCTCGGTGCGCTACGAGTGGAATTGATTCAAAAGGATTCGGCGATTGTTGCCCGCATACTTACGTCTACTTCTCTTGCTAAGGAGATGATGGAATCACAACTGAATGGCTTAAAGCAAGCATTTAGCTCACAAAACATTCAAGTTGAAAAAGTGGAAATTTCACAACAGTTTACTCAGCAGGAACGTACCTTTAATCGTGGCGAAGAGCAAGAACAGGAAAAACAACAAGGACGACAGCATGAGGAAACAACTGAGAAGCAAACTAGTGAATTTACCGACTCGTTTGAAGAAGCGCTACTTAATATTGAAGTATAGGTGTGATATCGAATGACAAATACAATTGATTCATCGGTGTACTTATCAAACTATCAGAATGCACAGCGGAAAACAGGCTCTGATATTTTAGGAAAAGATGATTTTTTGAAAATTTTAATGGTTCAGCTCCAAAATCAAGACCCAACGAGCCCGATGCAAGATAAAGATTTCATTGCCCAAATGGCTACATTCTCAACACTCGAGCAAATTACAAATATGGGGAAATCAATAGAGAAGTTTGTGCAGGTTCAAGAGCAAAGTCAATTAATTGCTTATAACCAGTTCGTCGGCAAGGATATTACTTGGCATAGGATGACAGATGCTAAGGATGCAGGTGGAGTTCCAATCATTGAAGAAGGAACGGGAAAAGTAGTATCTGTTCAATTTAAGAATGATAGTGTTTTATTTATTCTTGAAGATGGCACGAAGCTGGAGCCAGGAAACATCTCACAAGTAAATGAGATGTCAAAAGATAATGCCCTCGTTCAAGCAAGTATGATGATTGGAAAGACTGTTACTTATCTGGCTGATAAAGTGGAAACGACTGCAAAAATAAAATCTGTTTCTTTTAAGGACGGGAAAATTGTCTATCAATTAGATGATGACAAAACAACGATAACTGCATCACAAATAACGAAAATCGAATAATGAGAAGGTGATTGGATGGATAAAATGATTTTTCATCCGATTCAATCAAAGGCCGTTATTAGCCCTAACAAAAAAGTTTACAAACAAGAAATACAAAATAATAATAAATTTGCTACCCATTTTCAAAATGCTCTTCAACAAGAAAGCAAATTAATCGTGAGCAAGCATGCGAATGAGCGATTGCAGCAAAGAGGGATACATATTGATGAAGCTCATTGGAAACAAATTAGTGATAAAGTTCGAGAGGCAAGAAAAAAGGGAGTAAATGAATCACTCGTATTGCTTAAAGAGGCTGCACTTATTATTAGCGCAAAAAATAATACAGTGATAACGGCAATGGATCGGGATGAAGCCCGAACACAAATCTTTACAAATATTAATGGTACGATTATTTTAGATGAATAAAAACAAGGCTGGACCTGAATAAGGAAGCCAATGCTGCGGAATGACAGAAGCAGCTAATTAGAAAGGAGCAATTATTTAATGCTACGTTCAATGTATTCAGGAATAAGTGGACTAAGAAATTTCCAAACAAAGTTAGATGTTATCGGTAATAATATTGCCAACGTAAGTACAGCAGGCTTCAAAAAAGGCCGTGTTACATTTAAAGACGCAATGAACCAAACGATTTCAGGAGCGAGTGCCTCAACAGAGAACCGCGGTGGTAAAAATGCAATGCAGATTGGCTTAGGCTCTTCATTGGCAACGATTGATACGATTCATACTGGGTCAAGTATTCAAACGACCAATCGTCCGGAAGATCTTGCGATTCAAGGGGACGGCTACTTTGTCGTTAAGGAAGGGAATCAACAATATTACACTCGTGCAGGGAACTTGTATCTTGATGATAATGGAACATTAATAAATGGCGATGGTTTGAAGGTTCAAGCATATAAGTATGCAGCAGATGGAAAGACATTAACGAATACCTATGGTGATATTACAATTAATGTGAATGCGGTACTGCCTGCCACACCAACGTCTGAAATAGCATTATCTGGGAATCTTGATATAGATGCGATTGTAGGAACGGTTGTTACGGAACAAATTAAAGTAATTGATGAAAAAGGCAATGCCCATGTTGTAGATGTTCAATATCTGAAAACAGAAGCTAATAAGTGGAGTGCATACTTTGGAGGTGTTACGAAAAAGGAATTAGAGGATGCGGTAAAAGATGATGGGACAATAGATGGTAGTAAACTTCCTAAAGAATCTAAACCGCTAGAGATCGAATTTGGAACTGATGGAAAAATAGAAACACCCGATCCCTCTACACCTGTAAATGATATTGAAGTTATAATAGGTAAAGAAACGGATGAGAGCGGTACTGAAACACCTATTAAATTAAAATCTAATCCGAATATTTCTGTAAAGGATCTTACTGAAGGAAAGGGAGGAATAACAGTTTCTTCAAGTCCTAACGGTTATTTAGAAGGCAAGCTCGAAAGCTTCAGCATTGGTGCATTGGGTGAAATCAACGGTGTCTATTCAAACGGTGAGATTTCCACACTTGGTCGCATAGCCATTGCTAAGTTCAGCAATACATCTGGTTTAAATAAAGCTGGGGGAAACCTCTTCCAAGAAACAATCAACTCTGGAACTGCTAATATTGCAGCAGCGGGTGAAGGTCGCGGGACAGTCGCTTCTGGGGCTCTTGAAATGTCAAACGTCGATCTTTCTGAAGAATTTACAGAAATGATCACAGCTCAACGTGGTTTCCAAGCAAACACTCGAATCATCACAACATCTGATGAAATTTTACAAGAATTAGTTAACTTAAAACGATAGGTTAAGGGAGGGACAGGGATAAAGAAGCGGAAATATAGTGCTCGTCTTATGCTTAGTAGGGATGAGCAAGGGACTCCGCTTCTTGAAGCCCTGGACATAATATTGATTAAGGTAACTCGGTTAAATGGGAAGCCCTTTATGTTAAACGCTATTTATATTGAATTAATTGAATCTTTCCCTGATACAACAATTACGTTAACAAATGGACGGAAATATGTTGTGAGGGAGTCGGAGGATTCAGTTTATGAAAGCGTTAAAGATTTCTATCAATCCATCAGCCTGCTAGGGCAGCAAATGGGGGGAAATGAAAGTGAAGAATAATAAACTCGTAACCATTATGATCATTCTGCTTGTTGCTATTACCTTAGTGGGGGCGATTTTTATCGTTGTTTTAAAGCAGTTGAATGATAACGCTAGAAGTGGAGATCCGTCTATAGAAGAAATTGTTGAGTCATCTGTTGATGTCCCACAAGTAATGACGAATTTAGCAAGCAATGATTTTATTCGTATTTCATTTAAAATTCAGACTGATAGTAAAAAGGCGAAAAAAGAGTTAGAGAAAAGAGACTTTCAAACGAAGGATATAATCATTCAAGAGCTATCTGAAATGAAGGCAGATGAAATTCAAGGAAAAGACGGTCAAGCCAAAATAAAAGAGACAATAAAATCAAAATTAAATGAACTCATGAGAAATGGTAAAGTCGTAGAGGTATATATTACGGAATCTCTCCTCCCATAAAGATATACATAAGTGATGAGAATACTATTTTAGTTTTAAAATGGAGGTGAGAGTTCATGTCTGGAGAAGTATTATCCCAAAATGAAATAGATGCGCTTCTGTCAGCTTTATCGACTGGAGAAATGGATGCAGATGAGTTGAAAAAAGAGCAGTCTGAGAAAAAAGTAAAGGTATATGATTTTAAACGAGCACTTCGATTTTCAAAGGATCAAATTAGAAGTTTAACAAGAATTCATGAAAACTTTGCCCGGTTATTGACGACATTCTTTTCTGCACAGCTAAGAACGTATGTTCAAATTACGGTTGCGTCTGCTGACCAAATTCCATATGAGGAATTTATCCGCTCCATTCCGAAAATGACAATATTAAATGTTTTTGAGGTTCCTCCTTTAGAGGGAAGAATCCTGATGGAAGTCAATCCTAATATTGCATATGCCTTAATGGATAGGATGATGGGGGGAAAGGGAGCGAGCATTAATAAAGTAGATAATTTAACTGAAATTGAAACGAAAATTATGTCTAGCACATTTGAACGCGCCTTTGAGAATTATATTGAGGCATGGGGGGCAATTGTTGATATTGATCCAATATTAGCTGATTTTGAAGTGAATCCCCAATTTTTACAAATGGTATCTCCAAATGAAACGGTTGTCGTCATCTCACTAAATACAACGATTGGTGAAGCAAGTGGAATGATGAATATTTGTATCCCACATGTCGTTCTTGAACCAATTATTCCTAAATTATCTGTTCATTATTATATGCAGACAGATAAAAAGGAAAGAGTACCAGAAGAGTTAACGCGTTTAGAGAAACATATTCAGAAATCTGAAGTGGGAGTAATTGGAGAACTCGGTGTATCAGAAATTAGTATTAAGGAATTTTTGATGCTTTCGGTTGGAGATGTCATTGAATTAAATAAGAAAATTGAAGATCCGCTCATTATAAAAGTGGGTGATATTCCTAAATTTATTGGGCAACCAGGAAAGGCTGGTAAAAAACTGGCCATTCAAGTTTTAGATACTGTGAAAGGGGGAGACGACGATGATGAGCGATGATATGCTTTCACAAGATGAAATCGATGCTCTTTTGCGTGGCTCTGATGATGAAGAGACAGAAAACATAGAGGAGCAAGATTTTTTCGTAGAAGATTATCTTTCAATAATGGAGCAGGATGCATTAGGTGAGATTGGGAATATATCATTTGGTAGCTCCGCAACGGCATTGTCTACCTTACTAAACCAAAAAGTTGATATAACAACACCTACTGTAACCGTTATTCAAAAAGACAGACTACCTGAGGAATTTCCGCATCCATATGTAGCGATTCATGTTAGTTACACGGAAGGATTTTCAGGTAGCAATTTATTAGTCATTAAACAAACGGATGCGGCAATTATCGCTGACTTAATGCTTGGCGGTGATGGAATTAATCCATCAGAAGATTTAGGAGAGATTCAATTAAGTGCTGTTCAAGAAGCGATGAATCAAATGATGGGCTCAGCAGCAACATCGATGTCGACCATTTTTAGCAAGAGAGTAGATATTTCTCCTCCTTCAATTGATATGCTAGATGTTCCACAAGGAGAAGGGACAGATCGAATCCCTGGTGATGATATTCTTGTGAAAATCTCTTTTCGGTTGAAAATTGGTGATTTGATCGATTCAAATATAATGCAGCTTTTGCCGCTTCATTTTGCAAGAAGCTTAACGGCAGAATTATTAAATCCTGGCGGAACTCAAGCAGCAGATAATCAGCAACCAGAACAAAATGTTCCGGCAGCTTCGGCACAAATGAAAAATGTCGATCTACCACCTGAGCAGCCGATGATGCAACCAACTCAGCAAAATAATGATTATATGGGACATCCTTCACAGATGGAACAAGCATATTATGCTCCACCACAATATGTTAATTATCCAACTGGTCCACAGCATTTCGGAGCAACACATCTTGAAGGTGTCCAGCCGACGATACAACCTGCGAGCTTCTCGAATTTCGAAGCTTATTCACTTCAAGAATCTGAATCGAAAAATCTTAACTTGCTTTTAGATATTCCATTGCAAGTCACTGTCGAACTCGGAAGAACGAAGCGTTCTGTCCATGAAATTCTTGAATTATCGGCAGGTTCAATCATTGAACTTGATAAGCTTGCTGGCGAACCAGTCGATATCCTCGTTAATAATCGTTTAATAGCTAAAGGGGAAGTTGTTGTTATTGATGAAAATTTCGGTGTGCGTGTTACAGATATCATTAGTCAAAGCGACCGAATCAAAAAACTTAGATAATTACATGGGGGTTTAAAAAAGAAATGGCGCATAAAATTTTAATTGTTGATGATGCAGCTTTTATGAGAATGATGATTAAAGATATCTTGACTAAAAATGGCTTTGAAGTAGTCGGCGAGGCTTCTGATGGCTTGCAAGCTATTGAGAAATATAAAGAAACACAGCCTGATCTAGTTACGATGGATATTACAATGCCGGAAATGGATGGAATCACTGCATTAAAGGAAATTAAAAAAATGAATCCGAATGCGAAAGTTATTATGTGCTCTGCAATGGGACAACAAGCGATGGTAATTGATGCCATTCAAGCAGGTGCAAAGGATTTCATCGTGAAGCCATTCCAGGCTGATCGTGTTATTGAAGCAATTTCTAAAACATTAAGTTAATAACTCATTTGTTAGAGGGTGCAGTATATTGCAATATGTAAAACGAACATTTCTTTTGCTGCTTCTGATTTTTGTTGCTCTGCTTCGGTTTAATGGAATAGCCTTTGCAGAGCAACTGGATAATAGTGTAAAAAGCTGTATTGAACAGCCAGAGACATGTGATGATAATCAAGCAACTGATGATACTAAAATAGACAAAGTAGAATCAAAGCTTGATAGCAGTGAAGCGGGTAATCAAGTTGGTCTCAATGCATGGGATTTTGTCAAAATGATTTTAGCCACAGTATTTGTCATTGCTTTACTGTATTTTTTGCTTAAATACATGAATAAGAAGAGCAAATCGTTCAAAAACACACAGCTTGTAGAAAATTTAGGTGGTACTGCACTTGGAACAAATCGGTCTATCCAATTAATTAAAGTCGGAAATCAAATCTTAGTTGTTGGTGTTGGTGAAAATATTCAGTTGTTAAAAGAAATAAACGATCGAGAAGAATATAATCAAATCATCACAGATCATAATAATAAAATGGATCATCTTATCCAGCCAAGCGATATTGTGACAAAGGTACTTCAAAGAACTAAGACTGCTAAAACAAATCATACTTTAGGGAACAAGAAAGAATTCAAAACAGTGCTTAAACAGCAGCTAGAGGATATAACAAATGATCGAAAAAAAATATATGATGAGATGGAGAAGAAAGGGTCAGACGAGCGATGAATGAGTTTATGGAGTTTTTTAATAATAGTTCACCCGAAAATGTTTCGACATCAGTTAAGCTACTTTTAATGCTTACTGTCCTATCGCTAGCTCCTAGCATTCTTATCATGTTGACAAGTTTTACAAGAATTGTGATCGTTCTCTCCTTTGTCAGAACGGCGCTTGCAACACAGCAAATGCCTCCTAATCAAGTTTTGATAGGTTTGGCGTTATTTCTTTCATTTTTTATTATGGCACCAACATTTCAACAGGTGAATGAAGAGGCTTTAACTCCGCTATTTAATGAAGAGATAACTTTAGAGCAGGCTTATGAAAAAGCCTCGGTACCCTTTAAAGAATTTATGAGTAAACACACGAGGCAGAAGGATCTAGCGTTATTTCTTGACTATGCTAAAGCGGAACGACCTACATCAGTTGAAGATATTCCATTGACAGCACTCGTACCTGCGTTTGCAATCAGTGAAATCAAGACTGCGTTCCAAATAGGCTTTATGATTTTCATCCCCTTTCTTGTTATCGATATGGTAGTGGCGAGTGTACTTATGTCAATGGGGATGATGATGCTACCACCAGTCATGATTTCATTGCCATTTAAAATTCTTTTATTTGTACTTGTCGATGGATGGTATTTAGTTGTTAAGTCTCTTTTACAAAGCTTTTAAGCAGGTGAATTAAACAATGACTCACGAAACAGTTATTTCAATTGCAGAACAAGGTATTACAACTGTGTTACTCGTATGTGGACCGCTACTACTTCTAGCACTTGTTGTCGGTTTGACTGTGAGTATTTTCCAAGCAACGACACAAATTCAAGAACAGACATTAGCATTTATTCCGAAAATTGTTGCGGTATTAGTTGGAATTGTCGTTTTTGGACCATGGATGCTCAGCCATGTTCTTGCTTATGCTGGCGATATTTTTTCAAACTTAACGAGATTTGTAGGATGATAATATGGTAGACTTTTTACCGGATTTTCCAGCGTTTTTACTAGTATTAGTGCGGGTAACATCTTTTTTCTTGATGATGCCCCTTTTTTCATACAGATCCATTCCAGCAGGTCATAAAATTGGATTAGGATTTTTCATGGCTTGGATCATTCTTTTTACGCTTGATGTACCAGCTTTAGAAATTAATAGCACCTATTTCTTATTAATTATAAAAGAAGCACTTGTTGGTGTATTCATTGGCTTTATCGCTTACATGATCTTAACGGCGATTCAAATTGCAGGTGGCTTTATCGATTTCCAAATGGGTTTTGCCATCGCGAACGTTATTGATCCGCAAACGGGCGCACAAAGCCCACTCTTAGGTCAATACTTATACACGATAGGTTTACTTTTGTTATTAACAGTAAATGGTCACCATCTATTATTAGATGGAGTATTTAATAGTTTTCGCTTTATTCCTTTAGACCAAATGTGGATTCCATTTGGTAATGAAAATATGGTTGAATTTGTCATTAGAGCATTTAATTCCATGTTCATCATTGCCTTCCAAATGGCGATTCCTGTTGTCGGAAGTTTGTTTTTAGTAGATGTTGCCTTAGGAATTGTTGCTCGAACAGTTCCTCAGCTTAACGTTTTCGTCGTTGGGCTTCCATTGAAAATTGGGGTAAGCTTCATTGTGCTAATCGCAGTAATGTCTGTTATCTTACTCGTTGTCTCACAGTTGTTTGAAGTTATGCTGAGAACAATGCGGGGTCTTATGGAGCTTATTGGAGGTTCATAATAGATGAAACGGTTCTTAACACTAGATTTACAATATTTTGCTGGGGAAAAGACAGAGAAAGCAACACCAAAGAAAAGGCAGGATTCAAGAAAAAAGGGGCAGGTTGCAAAAAGTCAAGATGTCAATACAGCTATCGTTTTATTAAGTGTATTTACATTTTTGACCTTTGCGGGCTCCTATTTAAAAGATATTATTTTTAATATTATGAGACATACCTTTCAAGAGCTTATGCTAGTGGAATTAACAGAAGCTAATATTTATACGATTTTTCTAGCCATTCTAAAGGAGCTTGTCTTATTTCTGGGCCCAATTATGTTAGTTGCGATGCTTGCTGGTGTTGCAAGTAATTATATGCAGGTTGGCTTTCTATTTTCGACTGAAGTGATTCAACCAAAGCTAGAAAAATTGAATCCATTAAAAGGCTTTAAACGTATTTTCTCTTTACGAGCCATTGTTGAGCTTTTTAAATCGATTTTAAAAATAGGTTTTGTCGGTCTTATCACTTTTTTCGTTTTGTGGAACAGAATAGATGAGATTTTAATCCTTTCACAAAAATCTGTCGGTGCTGCACTCGGAACGATTGCGAGCCTAACTGTACAAATGGGGTTATATGCATCTGGTGCACTTTTATTCTTATCTCTTCTTGATTATATGTATCAAAGATATGATTTTGAAAAAAATATTCGCATGTCTAAACAGGATATAAAGGATGAATATAAAAATATTGAAGGGGATCCTTTAATTAAATCAAAAATTAAGCAAAAGCAACGTGAAATGGCAATGAGACGAATGATGCAAGAAGTGCCAAATGCAGATGTTGTTATCACAAACCCAACTCACTATGCCATTGCGTTAAAATATGATGAAAATAAATCGGATGCACCGTTCGTCGTTGCAAAGGGCGTTGACTTTGTCGCCCAAAAAATTAAATTGATTGCAAAAGAAAAAGATATTATAACTGTTGAAAATAGGCCTCTTGCGAGAGCTTTATATAGCCAAACTGAAATTGGCGATGCGATACCGGAAGAGTTTTTCAAAGCAGTTGCCGAAATTCTTGCTTATGTTTATCGTACAAAAAATAAAATATAAAGTTAGATTAGATTTAGAGCTTTTTAATCGAGTGTTTTTCATATTTGAGTTAGATGAGTGTCTATCTCTAGTTCATACGCTATTTTTAATAGGAGAGAAAACAAATGCGAGTACGAGACTTATCTGTTGTGATTATGGTCATCATAATCGTGGCTGCACTTATCATCCCTTTTCCGGCATGGCTGCTTAGTATATTAATCATGATTAATATTACTTTAGCTTTAATCGTTTTACTTACATCGATGAGCATGACTGAGCCACTGCAATTTTCGGTTTTTCCATCATTATTATTATTATTAACTTTATTTCGCTTAGGATTGAATGTATCCACGACTCGCTCGATTCTTTCTCGAGGAGAAGCGGGTGGCGTAGTTGAGACCTTTGGTACATTCGTTATTGGCGGCAATGTTGTCGTTGGACTTGTTGTGTTTTTAATCCTTGTCATCATTCAGTTTATTGTTATTACAAAAGGTGCAGAACGTGTTTCTGAAGTAGCGGCACGGTTCACCCTCGATGCAATGCCAGGTAAACAAATG
>JAEWDX010000063.1 GCA_023389895.1 Bacillota bacterium | reverse complement strand
GGGCATGGGTGGAATGCCAGAAATGGGCATGGGCGGAATGCCAGGAATGGGCATGGGCGGAATGCCGGGAATGGGCATGGGCGGAATGCCAGGAATGGGCATGGGCGGAATGCCGGGAATGGAAACGGGCGGAATGCCGGGAATGGGAATGAGTGGAATGCCAAGAATGGGAAATTACACGGGAAGGTGATTAAAAGCTCCGGTCAATAATGATATTTTAATTAGTGTAGCAGGACGAATAATTGGGGGAGAGGGGTGAAGCCTATATTTTGTAGGTTTCACTCTTTCGTGTTTATAAAGAGCTGGAATGATAATTGCTTCTTCGATCGATTTAAAAATATAGAAAAATTTTACTTAATGCAACTTTTTTTCTCCTTCCTTATTTATTAAGTAATAGGAAAAAACGTTGCTATAGACCCACATAAGATTGATTTGTTACTCTAATAATAAACTTATTGGAGGTGAATTCCGTGAATTCTCCTAGAATAGCTTTCCTGTCTGTCATGAGTAACTCATTTGTCGTTATTCTGAAAATAATTGTTGGGTTTTTTACGGGGTCGGTTGCAATTCTTTCGGAAGCAATCCATTCGCTTTTAGATTTAATGGCTTCATCAATCGCTTTTTTTTCTGTTCGAATTTCAAATCGGCCGGCAGATAAACAACACCCGTATGGACATGGGAAAGTAGAAAATATATCAGGCACAATTGAAACCATATTAATTTTTGTAGCAGGTATTTGGATTATTTATGAATGTATTCACAAGCTTATTAATCCGTCACCAGTTAAACTTCCTTTATTAGGTATTATCGTCATGCTCATTGGTGCCACAATTAACTTTTTTGTAGCAAGAATTGTAGGAAAAACAGCGGATGCAACCCATTCAGTCGCCATGAAATCGAATGCTGTCCATTTATTTACAGATGTTTATACGTCTATAGGAGTCGCGATAAGTTTATTTCTTGTAAATTTAACTGGTTGGCATTTTTTAGATCCGATTATAGGAATAGGGTTAGCTTTTTTTATTATGATAGAGGCCTTCAAGTTAATGAAAGTTTCGTTCCCACCATTATTGGATGCAAGACTGTCAGTTGAAGAAGAAAAGTCGATTGTTCAGATCATTGAATTGTTTAAAGATGAATATATTGAATTTCATGATTTCCGAACAAGACGGTCGGGTCCAGAAGAATATATTGATTTTCATTTAGTTGTGCCTGCACATGAAGATATTGAAACGGCACATAATCTATGTGATCGGATTGAAAGTAGAATCCAGACATTATATTGTAAAGCTCAAGTATTAATTCATATCGAGCCTGAGAATGAGAGGTTAAGGCGATAGATGGTGGTAAAGGGTAAGCATTGATTGATGGTAGCATGGAAATCGTGTCAGACAAAAGAAAGTCGCTGGGACTCAGTCCTGCAACATCAAAGGTTGCTCTTATAAATATTTTTAATCCATATACTTCCTGATGTTAAAGGATTAACTACCCTGTCAAGCAACGACAGGGTTCTATTTGTTTATTTCGAAAAAGTAGTACCTTTAAAAACACAAACTCTTAAATGCATTGAGAGCAAGGCTGGTACTGCAAGATGAAGTTATTTATGAATAAGTGAGAGTTGTCCTTGTTAAAAACGATAAATGTTAACCAATGTATTTAGAAAATAAAATCCGGTCTTGCCCTTCACCTTCATAATCCGTTCCTAACGTTACAGAAAAGCCCATTGACTTATGATATGAAACAGAACCTTCGTTAACTGGAGAAGTTATACATTTTACTGTATCGCAACCTAGATTACGAGCTTTTGTGAAAAATAAATTATATAGTTCTCTTGCTAATCCTTTATTTCTGTATTCAGGATTAACGCCAATAAAATGTATATAAGCTTCATTTGGATGCGTTTGAGAGACAAATCCAATAAGAAAAGCCATTAAATTCTTGTTTTCTTCTTCAATTATAAAACTTGTCGAATGAAAGTGCTCAAAAAATAATCGAGGCAACAAATGTGTCATTTGTCTACCTCCCCACCAATCATTAATAACTTCTTTCACTTTTAAATAGTCATCTTCAATAACATTACGAGTAACCATTCTAGACATCCTCTCTCAATAAAAGATTTTTTAAGTAACAGGCAGCTCAATAGAAAAAACCAATGATATAAATGACCGTTTATTTTTTTATCGTTTTTTTAGCGATTAAGCTTCCCAAGAAAGCTATAATAATTGCGATTATTGGAATAAATATTGTCGTATTAGTGTAAAGAGTAACTATGAAACCTAATAACGGAAGTAGAACTAGGATAAGGCATATTACAAAAAAAGATTGTCTTTTAGTTAATTTTAATAGGTTCAAATTAATCACCCCAAACATTTTTGATTTTACCATATTTTATAATTTAGCGGTAAATATATACAAATTTTCATCAGCTGAAAGGTCCTTATTATCAAAGTCTTTAAAAACACTTTGAAAAGCAAAATAGCAGATTGGCAATGTATTTGCCAATGTTCCGTCAAAATCAAAAATAACTGCTTTCATGTTTATGAGCTCCTTAATCATTGTTATAAGCCGCAAATTATTCCTCTTTTTATTTTAACAGAATTTACAGAAAAATAGGGGGGTGAAGGAAGACAATCGGGCTTTCGTTGAATTGTAATCCAGTATTTCAAATGTATGTTGACATCCAATATTATACGACATATAATATTTTTAGCCACAATATTATACGGTGTATAATATGGGAGATATACAAATATGGGCTGGAGGTGTAGTAATGTCATTTCAACTAGGGTCAGCACTTCTTGATGCTTGTGTACTTGCGATAGTAGCGAAGGAGGATGCCTATGGATATTCTCTTACTCAGCAAGTGCAAGAGGTTATGGATATATCGGAATCGACACTTTATCCTGTGCTGCGAAGATTACAAAAAGCAGAGTATTTGTCCACATATGATCAGCCATTTCAAGGGCGAAATCGGAGATATTATCGGATTACGAATAGCGGAATGGGAAAATATGAAGATCTCCTTGTCGAATGGACGGAATATAAACAAAAAATTGATACAGTCTTGTTAGGAGGTTTGAAAAATGAATAAGGAGATCTATTTAAAAGAGCTGCGGAATAGATTGAAAAGATTACCTATGGATGAGGTAGAAGCTGCATTAGAGTATTATCACGAATATTTCGATGAAGCAGGAGAAGAGAATGTCGATAAGGTGATCAGGAAATTAGGTTCGCCTAGTCATGTTGCAACGCAAATTTTAGCAGATTATGCTGTGAAAGAATTAGATGAGCATCCTGAGTCAACGAAGAAAAATATCTCAGCTATTTGGTTTATTCTACTTGCGATTCTTGCGTCGCCAATCGCATTGCCATTGATCATTTTTGTTTTTTGCATGGTATTTGCCTTAGTTCTAATGTGTGGAGCATTCTTTCTTACTTTTTTCTCATTAGTTATTGCCTTAATCATATCGGGGGTCGCAAGTGTCATTGCAGGTTTTGCTGTTATCTTTCAACATTGGCAGACTGCGTTCTTCTTTATTGGCGGTGGATTAGTAGCCTCAGGTGTTGGGCTTCTACTAATTTCTCCTTTTACGTTCATTGTGAAAAATACAAGTATGGCTTTAGCCAAATGGTTGAAAAAATTATTTGTAAAAATGGCACGTAAGCAAAAGGAGGGGATATAAATGAAAAAGATGACTAAAAATATTACAATTATTGCTAGCGGTATGATCGTGATTGGCATCATTCTTGCTGTTATCGGTTATTCATTAGGAGCAAAATTAATGATTACAAATGTGGGAGATGGCTTTCACGTTTGGAGCTCAGAAGATAGAAAAACTGAAACGATACCATTATCAGCTTTTACTAGTATTGACGTTAATTTACTCGATGCAGATCTCGAAATCATTCCAGCAAATGAGTATAAATTAAAAATTGATCGCCATAAAGATCAAGAAATTACTTATAAAGTAGATAACAACAAACTCATTATTGAAGGTAAAAAGCAAAAGAAGCGTCAAATTTTTAGTCTTGATTTCGGTTTTGTTAATTCTTTGCAAACAAAAGTAGAAATTTATGTTCCAAAGGGTGAAAGTTTTTCAGATATTAACGTAGTTAATAATTTTGGCGACACTTATATAGAGGACATTATTAGTGAAAAATTAATGATCCATATGACAGACGGGGATCTTTCAATGACGGATATTCAGGCAAATGAACTGAAGATGATTAATCAATTCGGTGATATTACAGGAAATAATATGAAGGCAAAAAATTTAGATATCGAAATGACAGATGGTGATGGAATATTCAAAATGATTGAAGTAGATTCAGTTGTGTTAAATAATGATTTTGGTAATACAGAGTTTGAACATCTAACTAGTCAAGGATTGAACATTAAAAGTATAGACGGTGATCTCGAGATAGATGGTTTGCTATTAGGGCATTCAATCATCGATTCTAGCTTTGGAGATGTAGATATTGAGCTTTTGAATAAGGAAAGCGAGCTAAGCTATGACATCCGCAATCAATTTGGCGACATTACGATCAATGATAACGAATTTGGAAATAAGGCTGTTCAAAACAACAGCACGAAGCATAAACTAGAGATTACAGCGAAAGATGGAGATATCGACATCAAGTTTTAATCTTAAAATCCGAGTCCTTTTATTGACTCGGATTTTTTTCATACTAGAAGTAAACCTACTCCTTAGTTGGTAGCCTTCAGCCACCTTCAACACATGTACTGCTTGAGCTTCCGATTAATGCATTTAACTCTATAAGCAACTTAGAGAGTGTATGTGTTTGAATAGAATCCTGTAATAAAATCTCTGTGATTGGAACATCATATTTTTCGAATAATGTTCTAGTTTGCTCCCAGGTTTCTAAAATTGCTAAGGGAGACATGTTTGCTTGAATTACCATATTAAATCCTCCAAATACAAGTGTATATAGTTAATTTGTCATTATTGTTTCTCTATCCAATTTTGTGACCATTTTTCAATTTCCTTCATAAGTGGTTCTAATGCTAAGCCTTTCTCAGTCAAAGAATATTCGATGCGAACTGGGGTTTCCGGAAATACTTCTCGTTTCACAATTCCTTCATTCTCCAAGTCTTTTAATCTTTCTGAAAGAACTCTTCCGCTCACACCAATAGAAGCTTCAATATTGCAGAAGCGCTGTGGTCCGTTTAGCAGTTGGAATATGACTAATCCTGTCCACCTTTGACTTAATATACTCATTGCTTTTTCAAATCTTGGGCAAATTAGAGATTTTTCCAATGTAATCACTCCTCTTACTTCTATTATAACCATAATGATTAATAATTAAATTACTTTTTTTTAATTACTTACTTGACATTATTAAATTATAAAAATATAATTACTTACATAAAGTAACTAACTAACAAGTTGTATTTGAATGATTGTTAGGAGCTAAATAAACGTATAAAGGAGCATTCAGTAAATGATAAAGAAAAATGAAATCGGTGCTACAATATTAAGATTAATTTTAGGTAGTACATTTCTAGTACACGGCTTAGCAAAATTTCAAGGTGGTATTGAAAATACGGTAGGATTCTTTGAAAGTTTGGGGTTACCAGGATCTACGGCATATATTGTAGCTTTAATTGAAATAATTGGTGGCTTGGCAACGATAGTTGGAATCGGAATCAGGATAATATCTATATTATTTGCCATTGTTATGGCTGTTGCGATCGTAAAAGTAAAGCTTGCAGCTGGTTTCCTTGGAAATGGTCAAATGGCTGGTTATGAACTTGAATTAGCTCTATTGGGAGTTTCTCTCTATCTCGCAATAGCAAGCAAATCTTTATTAGCATTAGATAATGTGCTTTTTCGTTCAAAAGAAGCTTAATTCATTTAATAAAGGTGGTATGTAAAATGAATTTTCATCGTGAACCAAATACATTTGTAGGGCAAGTGAACATAAAGGTGCAGGATTTAGAGCGTTCCTTAGTATTTTACAAAGAGGTAATTGGTTTTAAAGTATTGGGGCAAACTGAAAATAAAGCAAACCTTACAGCAGACGGGAAGACGATTTTGCTATCAATTGAACAACCGAAAGATGTTGTACCCAAACAGGGCAGAACAACGGGCTTGTATCATTTTGCCCTTCTTTTACCTAAGCGCTCTGATTTAGCCAGTATCGTCAAGCACTTTGTTGAAAAGGGAATCCAAATTGGGTCGTCTGACCATCTTGTTAGTGAAGCGCTCTATTTATCAGATCCAGATGGAAATGGAATTGAAATTTATGTAGATCGTCCCGATACTGAGTGGCATTGGAATAGCGGAGAAGTAGAGATGACGGTCGATACTCTTAACTTTAAGGATCTACTAACTGAATTGAGAGAAGAGCCTTGGACAGGGTTGCCAGCTGGTACAGTTATGGGACATATTCATTTACATGTATCAGAATTGAAAAAAACAGAAGAATTTTATAGGAAGGGACTCGGATTTGAAGTCGTTAACCGTTATGGGTCTCAGGCACTTTTTATCTCCACTGGTAAATACCATCATCATATTGGCTTAAATACATGGAATGGCATAGGTGCGCCTACACCTCCTGAAAACAGTGTGGGGTTGGAATCTTTTGCGCTAATTCTGCCGAATGAAGCAGCAAGAGGGGATGTTGTCGCTAACTTAAAAAAATTGGGGGCGCCCGTTCTAGAAAAAGATGGTTCCTTTTTTACTTCCGATCCATCTGGGAATCACATTCAACTACGGATTTGATTAGAAAAATATAGGGGTGTAAGAAATGAGCTTTTTAGACAAACTATTCAATAGATCAAATAAGGAGGAAGAAGCAATGACAGATGAAAAATTAAATATCGGAATTATTTTAGGAAGTACACGTCAAGGGCGTGTTAGCCCTCAAGTTGGGGAATGGATAAAAGAAATTGCAGACAAACGCGGAGATGCAAGCTATGAGATTGTCGATATTGCGGATTATAGATTACCAATGTTAGGAGAAGAAGATGCTCCAGGAATCGCAGCCTGGAATGAAAAGCTCGCTAGCTTAGATGGTTTTGTTTTCATTGTTCAAGAATATAATCACAGTATTACTGGAGCATTAAAAAACGCCCTTGATTTAGCGCGTGAAGCTTGGAATAACAAAGCAGCTGGTATTGTTAGCTATGGTTCAACAGGTGGAGCCCGTGCAGCTGAACATTTACGAGGAATTATGGGCGAATTAATGATTGCTGACGTTCGTACTCATCCAACCTTATCCTTATTTACCGATTTTGAAAATGGGACAAATTTCAAACCTCAAGCGTTACACAATGATAATGTCAATTTAATGCTTGACCAAGTATATAATTGGAGCAGAGCCTTAAAAACGGTAAGATAAAATGGATTAAAATAACTTAACTGTATCCTTAAATGGATGCAGTTTTTTTTCTTTAAAGTACCTATAAAATTCAAGCAACATTATATTTAGTAATAAATGTTTATAAATATATTATGGGTGGGCAGCTTATAAAATCGAGTTATTTTTAGGTGCTCATTATATAAATGTCATATTCGTGTAATTTTTGAATTATTTATATATTTTTATATTTCTGTTTCGAGTTAAATATTTTAGTTTAGCTCCGATATTTATTTAGTATTCGAGTGAATTTCATAATTTACTGGTGAGGAATGAATTTCTTCCTAAACCAAACTGAAAAACGAATGATAATCACAATATTAATCAATATTGTTCTATCCTATCTAACTATTTTGTTATCATTTTAAAAAATAGTAAGTTTTCAGATAAATAAACGCTTTATGAAATTCATTCACTTTGATAAACACTTTTTAAAAGGGGATATTTATGAAATCGATAAAGAATAAAATAATAATTTCGGTCACGGTGCTTTTCGTGCTGTCTTTTTGTACAGCTATTTTCTTCACAGACATGCAAGTAAAGAAACAAACAGAAGAGAATGTAAAAAAAGTGGCGAGTGTGGATATTGATCTTTTAAACGAATCGATTGAGTTGTTTATAGAGTCACATGAATCTGCTTTAAATCAATTAGTAAGAAATGAAGATGTTGAGAACTATAGCAGTGCACTAATTTCAAGTAATGAAGAACAAAACCTTATATTAGAAAATAACTTCCTAAGAGAAATCCAGGAGTTTGTTAAGCAATACCCATCTGTGTACAATGTGATATTAGGAACAGCAAATAAACAATATATGAACTATCCGAAGTATAAACATGACTCTACATATGATGTGACAACTCGACCTTGGTATATCGATGGAATAAAGAATCCAAATAAAGTGACATTAATTGATCCATATCTTGACGCAAGAACAAATGAATATGTGATAACATTGTCAAGAACAGTGTCATCTGGTGATCAAATAACTGGAGTTCTCTCCATTGATATTTCTTTGGTAAACCTATTTGACTTTCTAAGCAAAACTGAAATGGCTTTTGAAGGTGAACCCTTTATTATTAATGGAGAAGGTTTCGCCGTAGCTCACTCCACTAAACAAGGTGAGAACATCTCAGATTTAGCTATAATTCGAGATATGCTTAGTAGAGAAAAAGAAAAAGACTTTATCAATTTCGAATTTGATAAAAAAAAGCAAGTACTTGTTTATAAAAAAATTAAAAACGCGAACTGGATTACGGGGATTTTCTTTAAAGAAAAAGAAATGTATAAGCTTGCTGACAATGTTCGTAACAGCTTGCTGATAATTGCGGGGATTATTTTGCTAATATCAGTAGGTACGATAAGATATATTTCTTTAGCCATCACTCGTCCGATTAATCATTTAAAAGTTGGGGTTGAAAAAATAACGAAGGGTGATTTAACGGTACAGGTGGACGTAAAGTCAAAAGATGAAATCGCTCAGCTGGGTCAGCAATTTAATGAAATGACTCATCAATTAAGTAATGTCATTTCAGTTGTAAATAAATCTTCCAATGATGTATTGAGTTCAAGTGAGAATTTAAGTGCTGTTTCAGAAGAAACGATGGCTTCAGGCGAACAAATTGCTACGGCCATAACAGAAATAGCGACAGGGGCTAGTCGTGCTGCAGAAGATGCTGAAAAGGAAAATCAATTATCGCAAACACTCGGTGAAGATCTGAATCATGTATTAGAAAAAACAAAAGATATGGCGACTACTACAAAAGAGACCAATGCGTTGAATAAAAAAGGATTGAATCAAATAAAAGAATTACAAAATTCTTATGAAGTAACGAATGATTTTGTCCATTCAATGGGATCCGTTATTACAGAGCTAAATGAGAAAATTTCTATGATTGAGAAGGTAATGGAGACGATAACAACTATTTCTTCGCAAACAAGCTTACTAGCCTTAAATGCAAGCATCGAAGCTGCAAGAGCAGGAGAGCATGGAAAAGGCTTCGCTGTTGTAGCGAATGAAGTGAAGAAACTAGCAGAACAATCTGTTTTTGCAACAGAAGACGTCAAAAAAATTGTTCAAGATATTCAGGAAAGTTCGCAAAAAGCAGTGGAAGAAATGGATCAAACGGGCAAAATTTTTAATAAGCAAGCAGAGGTAATCCAGGATACGAACGATGCATTTACACAAATTTCATCTTGTATTCAATCATTAGTTGCATCGATCGATAGTGTAGGTGAGGATATTAAAAATGTATCAAGTAATAAAGATGATGTTCTTAACTCTATACAAGTGATGGCGGCGTTGGCACAAGAAACGGCTGCAGCATGTGAGGAAGTTAGTGCTTCAACAGACGAACAAGAAAGAGCTATTCAAACGGTTGCAGAAGATGCTGCTAAATTAACAGGACTGAGTCATGAACTTCAACAAATCGTCAAGCACTTTAAAATTTCAGAATAAATAGGTGACAGGCATCAGGTTAACACTTGGAGTAGAGCATTAAAACGATAAGATAATAATTGAAGGAATGTCATTTTTTCTTAAATTAAATAAATCCTTAATAAATAATGAAGAGCACATATTATACATGACTAATATGTGCTCTTCATTTATTCTATTAAAGCGCCCTTGTTGAACAAGGATGTGAGTGGTTAATTAAGTAAACTTAAATGCGACTTTTTTTAGGGATAAATTAGGTTAACTAACGCAACCTATACATTAATCTATAGAATGGAGGTTATCTTCATTGAAATATGGAAAAGGAATTTATATATTAATTAGTATTTTCTTGCTTTTCACCATTCTTATTGCTTGTCAGAATACAAATCAAGGGAGCAGAAACTCCCAGCCACAATCACTAGAACAAACAAAGTACACCCAAGAGGGTGATATTAGTTATTTAGATGATCAGCCACAGCTTGTAGGGGGTTCAGAAAGGGACGTTCGAGAACCGCACCCTGTTTCAAACAATAAGTTACAAAAGGAGTATCCCAACATTGTCGTTTTGCACGGTTCCCCTAAGGAAAATCAGGTAGCTCTAACATTTGATGATGGGCCAGATACCCGGTTTACCCCTCAGGTGCTTGACGTTTTGGCTAAGCATAATGTGAAAGCAACTTTTTTCCTAGTAGGCGCAAGAGCAAAGGCAAATAGAGAAATAGCGAAACGAATTCATGATGAAGGACATGCGATTGGAAACCACACATACTGGCACCCCAATTTACCGAAAGAGGATTTAGGAAGGTTGCATTGGGAATTGATAGAAACGGAGAAAGTGATCAAGGGTATCACAGGATTTAAACCACGTCTTTTTCGTTCACCATATGGTGCTTTAAACGATGAGATTGTAAAAATGTTGGGTGAAAAGAATAATATGGTGATTGGCTGGAATGTTGACTCTCTTGACTGGAAACAACCAGGAGTTGACATTATCTCAGATAATGTACTAAGCAATGTTGGTCTCGGATCTATAATATTGATGCACGATGGCGGTGATTGGTCAATGGATCTATCCGGCACAGCACAGGCATTGGATAAAATCATTTCAAAACTAAAGAAGGATGGGACAAAATTTGTAACAGTACCAGAATTAATCGGCGTTCCTGAAGCAAAATAATTTATTCATATATAATAAGTTGAGATAATCCGTTTGGAGTTGTTTGAATCGTCATCATATTTCTCTTATGTCTTAACAATAACCAATAAAATCCTCCTATGTTAATTGATTAATAAACTTTGTAACGTTTCCTAGGCAGCAACTACCTTGAGGGTTATTCACCTCACAACCACATCGGTTTTCTTTTATGTTCTCTCGAATATGTTCTACTGGATTAGGAGTACTACCTTTTTCAACATATTCCTTTATTTTCTCTTTTGTCCAGCCAAAACAATAACAAATCGGTGTAAAAGGCGAATCATCTTTTTGATAAACAGCTACCTTTATATCAGATATAAGATACATGTTATTAATCGTATCAAAATAGACTAGATCACAATCTTTGGTTGGACAAAAATAGTGATTTTCTTTAGCACTCAATGTTTCTAAAGCAGATGGTTTAAGCATTGATTTTAATGTTATCAACTTTATATTTTTAGCTTTATTTTTACAAGATGGACAATCTACAACATTTTCACTATTTGTTTCTTTAGTGTTATTACAACAATCCGGCATCATTCTCCCACCTTATTTTTATAATCTTTTTCTACTCTAATTCATCAATGTTTCGATAATAGGACATTCGAAAATATTTTTGTTTTCAGGACATCTTTCTTTAAGGTCTATCAACATTTGTTCAATTTTTTTAAGATCTTCAATTTTACGCTGGATGTTCTCTAATTTTAGAACTGTGAAATCATATATGTCACAGCACTTTGTTTCGTTACGATCGACAACCCCTAGTAATTTATCAATTTCATTTAAGGTAAATCCCAATTCCTGCATCCGTTTTATGAAATTCAATCGATCGACCGTTTGTAGAGAATACATTCGGTATCCTTTTTCGTTACGATCAGGCTCTTGAATCAAACCTAAACGCTTATAATACCGAATAGTCTCCTTGTTAACGCCACACCTTTCAGCCAATTCCCCAATACGATATTGCATCTATCTCACCTCATATAAAGTATAATCCCTGTACCATAGTACAGGGTCAAGGAATATATTTTTTACTAATAGATCTACTTTCTTATAATAAACTGCCTTTTTTCAATATGCCTTATTCTTCAACAATGAGCGGATAAGTTATAGGTGTACTTGAAGAATGGCTCCTCCCATGTCCTCTAATATTAAAAGTGATAACTTGGCAACTATAGGATAAAGCATCTATTTGATATTTAAAGTTTATAGATGAAAGAACAGGTGGATGAATAAATATTATTGGTATCCCTTCCCC
>JAEWDX010000060.1 GCA_023389895.1 Bacillota bacterium | reverse complement strand
TGGTGGAAGTGAAGCACTGCCTCCTCCTTTAACGAAAGAAGAAGAGGAAGTATTACTTGTCAGACTCCCTACCGGAGATAAAGCCGCTAGATCGATATTAATTGAGCGAAATTTAAGATTAGTTGTTTATATCGCAAGAAAATTCGAAAATACAGGCATTAATATTGAGGATTTAATAAGTATTGGTACGATTGGACTTATTAAAGCTGTAAACACATTTAATCCAGAAAAGAAAATTAAGCTTGCTACATATGCGTCACGCTGTATCGAGAATGAAATTCTAATGTATTTAAGAAGAAATAATAAAATTCGTTCAGAAGTGTCATTTGATGAACCATTAAATATTGATTGGGATGGAAATGAACTTTTGCTCTCAGACGTTCTTGGCACGGAAGAAGATATTATTACAAGAGATCTGGAAGCGAATGTAGATCGGAAGCTATTATCAAAAGCATTGCATCAGCTTTCAGAGCGAGAAAAACAAATTATGGAGCTACGTTTCGGGTTAGGCACTGGTGAGGAAAAAACACAGAAAGATGTTGCTGATATGCTTGGAATTTCACAATCCTATATTTCACGCTTAGAAAAAAGGATTATTAAAAGGTTGAAAAAGGAATTCAATAAGATGGTTTAAAAAATTTTTTGTCAGCAATCATGACGATAAAGCTTGAATTTCATGAAGTTTTCTCTTTTTTAAACAAGATGTTTAAAAGATCGTCGTGCATATTTTTCCTTCTCAAGGAAATACTGTTTTTTGTACAGCACTCCTGTGAGGAGGGAAAAGAATTGACTCGAAATAAAGTAGAAATTTGTGGTGTAGATACTTCGAAGCTTCCTGTGTTAAAAAATGAAGAAATGAGAGTACTTTTTAAGCAAATGCAAAGCGGGGATATGACCGCGCGGGAAAAACTTGTGAATGGGAATTTACGCCTTGTTTTAAGTGTTATTCAACGTTTTAATAACAGGGGGGAATTTGTTGATGACCTATTCCAGGTCGGCTGTATTGGATTAATGAAATCAATTGATAATTTTGATTTAGGTCAGAATGTTAAATTTTCTACCTATGCTGTTCCGATGATTATTGGGGAAATACGACGATATTTGCGTGATAATAACCCGATAAGGGTTTCACGTTCCTTACGCGATATTGCCTATAAAGCATTGCAAGTAAGAGAGCGCTTAATGAGTAAAACATCAAGAGAGCCGACCGCTATTGAAATTGCAAAGGAATTAGATGTTCCTCATGAAGAAATCGTCTTTGCTTTAGATGCTATTCAAGATCCGGTTTCCTTATTTGAACCTATCTATAATGATGGTGGAGATCCAATTTATGTAATGGATCAGCTAAGTGACGAAAAGAATAAGGATAATTTATGGATTGATGAAATCGCGTTAAAGGAAGGGATGAGAAGATTAAATGAGCGTGAGAAGTTAATTTTAAGAAAGCGTTTTTTTCAAGGGAAAACGCAAATGGAGGTTGCTGATGAGATTGGAATATCTCAAGCACAAGTCTCACGGCTCGAAAAAGCGGCCATTAAACAAATGAATAAAAATATTCAAAGCTAAAGCTGCCATTACGGCAGCTTTTTTCTTCGTCTGCTTCGGCTCTCACTTTATTTTGGAGAGTACGATAATTTTTCACTATGAGTCATATATTTAAATATAGTAAAGATAGCGGGGGTGGAATAAATGATTAAAATTTCTGATTTTCAAATGAAGGATGTAGTGAATGTTGCAAACGGAAAAAAGCTTGGAAATATCGGTGATATTGATATTAATGTACAAACAGGAAAAATTAATGCGGTCATTATTGGTGGACCGGGCAGGGTTTTAGGTTTTTTTGGACGTGAAGAGGATATCGTTATTCCATGGAAAAACATCTTGAAAATTGGTGAGGATGTTATTTTAGTTCGCCATCAAGATTCACAAGTGATGAATGATGTCGAAGAAGATGCATAAAACTTATTCTTTTAACTGTGAAGTGCTTGTTTGATATGGTAAACTAAAGAAAAATATTGATATATAGTCGTGAATGAAAAGATGGTGATGATAACCATGGAGCCATTTAAATTAAGGAATAACGAGTGTTTTTTTATTGATGAATGGGCTAGAGAGAACTCTCGGTTAATGGTTGGTTTTACTAGTAAAAATGGTGGATTTAGTAGGGATCCCTTTTCTAATATGAATCTTGGCTTGCACGTATCTGATTCGCTCATAGACGTAAGGGAAAATCGTCAAAAAATCGCTGAATTACTTGATTTCCCCCTTCATTCTTGGGTTTGTGCCGAACAAACACATGAAATTCATATTGAAAAGGTAACGAAAAAAGATGGTGGAAAAGGCTCAATTCTGTATGATGATTCTTTCAAAAGGACGGATGGATTTTTTACGAAAGAAAAAGGAATATTGTTAGCATTATGCTATGCCGACTGTGTTCCCCTTTATTTCTATCATCAAGATACAGGTGCAATAGGGATTGCTCATGCTGGCTGGAAAGGTACGCTAGGCGGAATTGCCTCAGAAATGATTCGAATTTTTGAAAGTGAAGGCGTGGAAAAAGAGGAAATTCATGTCGTTATCGGTCCTGCCATCTGCAAAAATTGTTATATTGTTGATGAAAGAATCATTTTTTTAGTTGAAAAGTTACTAGAGGAAGATGAAAATAAACCATATAATCAAATAGGGGCAAATCAATACGAGCTTGATCTAAAGCAGTTAAATAAAGCGCCCCTTTTAAAAGCAGGGTTGAATGAAAGAAATATACAAGTGACAAATTTATGTACCAGTTGCGATAATAAGTATTTCTTCTCCCATAGAAAAGAGAAAGGGAAGACAGGAAGAATGATGGGTTTTATCGGCTGGAAGGAGGATTTGTAAGTTTAAAATGAAGGTT
>JAEWDX010000057.1 GCA_023389895.1 Bacillota bacterium | reverse complement strand
GGTTTTATTTCTTAGAAGTAAGTGATGCTATAAAGGGTAAAGTCGATTTCTGAGTAAAACAAATTAATTGTCGTATAAAGAAATATATGTTATCATTATCTCGAATTAAAGATAATGAAATTCGAGGTAAATAGAAAGAGGGAATGGTATGAGGGAAGACAATCGTAATTTAAAGGCTTTTACGGTCTTGTTCCGTGCATATCAAACGATTCAGGAAGCAACAAGGAGAGATTTACTACAATATGATTTAAATCAAACCGAATTTTCAGTGCTTGAATTTTTATACCATCGTGGGGAACAACCGATTCAAGTGATTGGAAAGAGAATATTAATTGCAAGTAGCAGTATTACCTATGTTATTGATAAGCTTGAACAAAAAGGCTATGTCTATCGATTTGCCTGTGCAAAGGATCGCCGTGTCACTTATATTTTCTTAACAGATGAGGGACGGGCATTATTAGAAGAGATTTTCCCAAAGCATGAACAAAAAATTAATGAGATTTTTGAAGTATTAGACCCTAAAGAACTGGAAACAATGATTCTATCTTTAAAGAAGATTGGTTTTAATGCAATTAATAAATGAAATGAACAATTTTACATTAATATCTCGAAATCGAGATAATGGGAGGGATTTAAATGAATCATTTAAAAGGGATTCATCACGTCACGGCAATTACTAGTAGTGCTGAAGAAAATTATAAATTTTTTACTTTTGTGTTAGGAATGCGTTTAGTGAAAAAAACAGTTAATCAGGACGATATTCAAACATATCATTTATTCTTTGCGGATGATAAGGGCAGCGCAGGTACAGATATGACGTTCTTTGATTTTCCGAACATTCCAAAAGGCGTGCATGGAACAAATGAGATTTCAAAAACCTCCTTCCGTGTACCAACGGATGCCGCTTTGGACTATTGGGTGAAACGTTTTGACCGATTACAGGTTAAACATACTGGCATTAAAGAACAATTTGGTAAGAAAACTTTATCTTTCGTTGATTTCGACGATCAGCAATATCAACTTATTTCTGATGAGCACAATAATGGTGTTGCCTCTGGGACTCCATGGAAAGATGGGCCAATCCCTTTGGAATATGCAATAACAGGATTAGGGCCAGTATTTGTTCGAGTTGCTAATTTTAAATATTTCAAAGATGTGCTAGAAAAGGTGATGCTTTTTACTGAAATTGCTGAGGAAGGAGATTTCCATTTATTTGAGGTAGGAGAGGGAGGCAACGGTGCTCAACTTATTGTTGAATTCAACAGTGTTCTACCTTTAGCACGTCAAGGCTTTGGTACAGTTCATCATGCCGCGTTCCGAGTAGAGGATCGTGCTGTGTTGAATGAATGGACTGAACGATTTGATAGCTTCGGCTTCCATACTTCTGGTTATGTCAATCGTCACTTCTTTGAATCACTTTATGCACGAGTAGCGCCACAAATTTTATTTGAACTAGCCACTGATGGACCAGGGTTTATGGGGGATGAGCCTTATGAAACTTTAGGTGAAAAACTTTCATTGCCACCATTTTTAGAGCCAAAGCGTGCTCAAATTGAAGAACTTGTTCGTCCTATTGACACTGTAAGAAGTACAATAAAGTTCGATAAAGAGTATGAGTAATACTAATTCATCCAGTAACAGAAATATGTTGCTTACTGGATGGATTTACATAACTGCATTGGGGGCTTATAAATGGAATTTTCCAAACTAATTGAAAAGCGTCGTTCAGCCAATAATTTTTTAAAGGACGTTAAGATGACTGAAGAAGACATACGGCCTATTTTAGAGGATGTTAAGCTTGCTCCATCGGCTTTTAACTTACAACATGCTAACTACATTATTGTTTTGGATGAAGAGATGAAGGAAAAAGTAAGAGAGGCAGCATTTGGTCAATATAAAGTACATTCAGCTTCTGGGGTGATTCTAGTATTAGGTGATAAAGAGGCCTATAAAAACACGGCCAACCTCACTCAGGGGATGGTGGATTTAGGAATAATTACCGCTAGTGAATTAGAAGAGATTGTAGCAGAAAATACTAAATTTTATGAAGATGGTGGCCAGGATTTTATGAAGGATGAGGCGATTCGTAATGCTTCATTATCAGCCATGTTATTTATGCTTGCTGCAAAAAATCGCGGTTGGGACACTTGCCCAATGATTGGGTTCGATAATGAAAAAATGCGTGCACTTTTTAATGTGGCAGAAACACATGAAATTGCACTTATGATAACAATAGGTAAGGAAAAAGAAAGCAGTCGTCGTTTACGAGGTTATCGTAAGCCGGTTGAGGAATTTGCCACTTATTACTAACGTGGTATAAAATAGAATTACCATACAAATACTAAGAATAATAGACGTTTTAGGAGGAAATAACATCATGAAAGTAGTAGCTATCGTAGGAAGTATCCGAAAAGAATCTTATAATATGCAGTTAGCTAAATTTATTCAAAAACAATATGCTGAGAAGTTTGAACTTGAGGTTTTAAGCTTAAATGAGCTACCAATGTATAATCAAGATATTGAAAATGATGCACCACAAGCCGTGCTTGATTTTAAAGCAAAAGTGAAAGCTGCAGATGCAGTGCTTTGGGTGACACCTGAATATAATGGTACCGTACCAGGTGTGATGGTTAATGCAATTGACTGGTTATCTCGTGTAGACAAAGTAATGATTGGAAAACCATCTGTTATTATGGGTGCATCGATGGGGAACCTTGGTACTGTTAAAGCACAATTACATTTGAGAGATATTTTATTCTCCCCAGGTATTAATTCACCATTACTTAGTGGGAATGATGTTTATATTGGTGCTGTGCACACAAAATTTGATGCAGAAGGTAACCTAACAGATGAAGGTACTGTAAAATTCCTAGATTTAGTTATCGATAACTTCTTAAACTGGGCAAAAAAATACGTTTAACATAATGAAAGTCCTGTAAGTACTAGGTATACTTACAGGACTTCATGTTGTTGAAATACTATTATGTCAATGAAATCAAGGTGACAAATTAAAAAGTATATCCCTTTTTCAAAACGACGGGTTAATCTCCGTTCCCCCTGAGTGCTTTGTAGCTGTCGCTTTGCTTTCGCTACAGAAAACATTTGCCGCTGACGCTTCGCTTTCGCGCAGAGCAGAGCAGAGCTTCCTGGGGAGCGTCCGATGAGCCACTTGGGGCAACAGGAGGTTGGTCACGAAGGCGTTGTCACAGGACGTGACGATTTTAGCCTTTGTTCCCCTAATTTGCTCGCTCCATGGTCTCATCTGTGCCGCTGAATCCCCGAGGAGTTACTCAGTCTACACTCCAATCAACCATTGCTCATTCATTGGTATTTCACATAAATGTATAGTGATAAATTGAAGTCTTAACCATCACTATTTTGCGCAAAATGGAGCTTTGATACCATTTTTCTATGCGAAAGCAGCGCGACAGCCATAAGTAACTTTATGTAAAGTTACAAAGTAGTTTTATGCATAAAATGTGAGTAATGTGCTTTTACCTTACTTTTGAAGGAAGAAAATTTTTAAAATTCTACACTATTGCAGATTGGAGTGCAAGGCTACTCGACTCCCGTGGGATAGCGAGACAGACGAGACCCTGCACGGAGCGTCAGCGCAGGAAGCGGCTCGTCGCTCGCCCACAGGAAAGCGAGTAGC
>JAEWDX010000037.1 GCA_023389895.1 Bacillota bacterium | reverse complement strand
AGCTAACAGCTATAATCAACCCCGTTTCCGTCGCAGAAACCCCTTTTACCTTTGTTAAATAGATGGCTAAAAACGGGATGCTCATAGAAGTTGCCATTCTACCAAAAATCGTCCCAATTACAACATTCCAAACGAGTGGATGTAAATTCTTTAAAGATGACATTATTTTTCTCCTAATCCTTTTTCAATAGTTATTTTATTCTAACTTTTGAAATTGATTATGGCAATGTTGTGCGCTGACTTTTTCAACGAAAGTCCTGCGCTAACAATTTATTCTCTCTGAATATTTAAAAAAGCTGTGCCTATTTTGCTGGCACAACTTCATAAAATATTCAATCTCCCCAAACCGAATCCATTAATTTCTTCATCTCTTTAGAACGCTGTGCCGTTTCACCAATGTTTTTTATCCAACTACCATTTTGGAGCTCCACTACATCACCTTGCTTCACATCGGCTGCGATCAATGATCTTAATACATCATGAGTCTTACCCTCTATTTCAATAACGGCAAATTCCCCTTCAAATCGGTCAACAATTCCTTTCAATTATAAGACCCCCATCATTTCGGTGTGAATGAAACTTCTGCATTACTTGTCTTAGTACCATAGTTTACAGTAATTTCACCGATAACAGTAAAATCCTTTGCCGCTCGGCTAATTTTAAAAGATAAATCTGTTATTCCGTCTTGATTCGTTTTTCCTTCGTAAATCGTATCCTTCGATTTAAAATGGACATTTAACTTCACATCTGCATCATTAACGGGTTTCTTCATCTCATCTTTAACTTCTACTTTAACTGTCACTGTTGAATTTTGTGTTGGATTTACATTGTCAATGCTAGCATGAACCGTTAATTCACCAGAAATACCCTCATCTTGCGGAAATTCCGTTTTTCCAACATCCTTCGACTGCGGCTTTGAAGCGGTTGCGTTATTATCTTCCGTTGTATACTTCCAAGGATTTTCAGCAACAGATATATCCTTTCCATCTGAGAAAAAGATGATATTTCCACTTTCATCATTACGATAAATTTTAACCCCTTTATCATTCAAACGTTTCAGTACATCTGCTGTTGGATGCCCATAGCTATTATCATTACCAGATTGAATCATTCCGTAAGTTGGATTTACTTCATCTAAGAAGGACATGCTTGTCGAACTATCAGAGCCGTGATGACCTACTAATAGCACGTCTGCTTTAAGATTAGCACCAGAGGCTAACATATCCGTTTCACTCTTCGCCTCGGCATCACCTGTAAACAAAAAGGCTGTCTGATCATATGTAAGATGGACAACCGCACTCATCTCATTCGTATCATTATAAGTATGTACAGGCGCAATCATTCTCACATCGATTCCTTGCTCCCAATCTAATGTTAGACCTGCTTTTGCTGTCGTTATTTTTAATCCCTTATTCTGAACCGAGAGTAAGACTGATTCGAATGTTTTCGTGTTGGATTGCACTTTCGGCATATAGATCTTTCCAATATCAAAGTTATCAATGACCTTGTCTAAACCACCTATGTGGTCAGCATCAGGATGAGTACCGATCAAGATGTCTACTTTCGTAATGCCTTGATCCTTCAAATAGCCAACAACTGTCTTTTCCATATGATTATTTCCGGCATCAATTAAGATTGTCTTCCCTGTTGGTCCAATGATTAATTGAGATGCCCCTTGTCCGACATCAATGAAATGGACTTGCAATTGACCTTCGGACTGAATTTTGTTTGTAGCTTGCAGATTTAAATCATCGTGTTCCAGCTCAGACGAATTTTGTTCTTCAACTGTCGCTGCTTCACTTGAATTAGCAATCTGTGAATTTTTTTGTACTGTCGTGCAGCCTGCTAAGATGAAACTAAAGATAAGAAAAAATAAAAACCGTATTCGTTGTTGAAAAGCCAACTTGTTGTCTCCCCTCGCATGTCCGTTGTGAAAAAATTAGGCATTCACCAAACGATTGGCGAGTGCCTTTTTCTTTTAAGGTGTAATATTCTCTTTATCTATGGTGTTCAAGAAACTTATACTTTCAATAGTATACCATTTTCATAATGAAAAAATTAAACGATCATTATTGAGTACACTTATCGATTGCAAAAAAAGACAAAGGCGTAGTTGCACTAATACTTAATCCCTAACTAAAATTTCCGCCTATGTCGAATTATCTTCTACATTGACAATTTATACACATAACATACAAAAAAGCCCAACCAAATAAGGCATGAGCTTCTTTCAAATCATTTATTTCTATTAAATCTCTCTTTATTTAGCATTGACATCTGGCTGATGAATGCCTAAAGTATTTCCCTCAGTATCTATATAATATCCCTGCCATGCCATTCCTGGCAAAGCATATTTTGGTAATGCAACTTTTCCACCATGATTTAAAATTTTTAACTCCGTTGCATCATAATCTTCCACGCCAATTGTACAAATATATGTATTAATACTTTGATTTGCCTCAGGTGGAGCGCTTTGTCTTTGCATTAAAGCACCATTGATTCCAAGCTCATCTTCACTCCCAGTAACAACTCCAAAATAAGAAATGCCTGCATACTCGCTCCAGTCTTCAAACTTCCAATTAAATACCTCACCATAAAACGCTTTTGCTTGTTCCATATTGTTTACATGAATCTCAAAATGAATAACTCTCCCCATAATATACCTCCTAATATTCGTAGAATACTTCTTCTTAAAACTTTAGATTTCTCCTACTACTAACCACTTTTCGATTAGCAGTATTATAATAAATCATATAAATCATATAAATCATTTCGAAAATACACAATAGTTTAAAATGTTAATACTCCTTCCATTATTTCTTTCGTAAACAAATAATATACTTAATTAGTCGTTAAAAAATCCGTCAAGATAAATCTTAACGGATTTTTAGTAACTAAATTTATTAATAAGCTAACCAACCAGCATCTCCTGTAATGACGGTTCCATTCACGAAGCTGGATTCATCAGATGCGAGAAATAGCGCAATGTTTGCAATATCTTCTGGTTTTCCAATACGTGGATTGATTCCCAATCCTGGTTGGATACGTCCCATACCGAATTGATTGATATTCGTCATTGAAGCGCCAATGTTTGTTTCAACGCCGCCTGGTGCTATGGCATTACAACGTATGCCTTTTTTTGCGTACATGAATCCAGTATTTTTAGTGAAGCCAACAACGGCATGCTTAGAAGCTGTATAGGCAGCCCCTGCTCTAGCTCCTTGAAGCCCGCCAGCTGAGGCAACATTAATAATGACTCCATACTCTTTTTCTAAAAAGATCGGTAAGGCTTTCCGTGTCGCACGCATGACACTAGTTGTATTAATAGCAAAGATTCTTTCCCATTTCTCATCTTCAATATCCCCGGCAGGTTCAAAACCATCCATAATCCCAGCATTATTCACTAAAATATCCAATGTTCCATAAGTATTAACCGTTGTATCAATTAAATTTTGGATATCTTCTTCTTTTAAAACATTCGCCATTACAGCTAATGCTTCCCCACCATTTGACTTAATCTCTTCTACCGTAAGATTAGCTGCTTCCAAATTGATATCCGAAACAACAACTTTTGCCCCTTCTTTTGCATATAAAATTGCAATTGCTTTCCCCATTCCTGAAGCTGCCCCAGTCACGATAGCCACCTTATTTTGAAGTCGCATTTCCATTCCTCCCATTTGTATATATGTGTAAGTTAATCAACCATCCCATATTTCGATCGAATCATTAATTTATGTCGAAAAAGACGATAGCAATGAATATTCAAAAAATGTTTAAAGGTACACAAGACTTTAAGTCATTTACAAAACTATTTAATTTCTCTCCATTCATCCTCAAGAATTGCCATCAAAATATCATCGGCATATTCTTTTCCATCCCATACAGCTTCACGCAGTACACCCTCCCGCTTGAAGCCAGTAGCAAGATAAGTCTTTTCCGCATTGGAATTGAACGAAAATACATTCAGTTCCAACCGGTGTAGCTTCAGCTTTTCAAAGGCAAAATCTCTGGTCATTTTCACTGTCCAGGAACCAATGCCTCTCCCGCGCTCATTAGAATGGAAAATGCCGATGCGGTAATTTGCGCTTCGGGCCTCCCAATCAATCTCGTTGATTACGCTCTCGCCAATGATGCGGCCATCCGGCGCGATAATCAAGAAATCATATCGGTCATCTGCTTCCACGCATTGCAGAAAGAAATTCACCACCTCATCATGCGTAAACTCTGTTTTGCAGCCGGTCAGCCGCGCCACTTCCGCGTCCAAGGGGTTAAAATTTTGACGATAGTATTCCTCGGCATCTGCCGCCTCCGCCAAACGCAAAACATAACCGTCTTTCGTCCATGTATGTCCTTCTTTTCTCATCAATGATATCCTCCTGATTCTTATTTCAGCTTATTTTTACCGTAGCTTTCTGTTATAAATGTTCTGTACTTTTGACAGTAAAAAGAGTATGCATAAAAAGGTGAATGCCGCAAAACCAAAAGTTACATATCAATAAGGGAAAATTTCTCCCAAGGATCTAACCATAAACTGCACCACCAGCATCCCAATAGAGGTAGAAACGCTAAACAAATTATTTTTCTTTATTGACTAAATTATAACTTTTATCTTAGATGAAATAAAGGAGCTATATATGGGAAATATTCACCTTTATATCGCCACTTAATCTCAATATTTTTCATTTTTTAGGAAATATCCATTTCTTCTTTGACGCGCAGGGCCTCTTTGTATTTCCGCTGGTATTTATATAGCTGCACCAAGAAAGCTCCATAAAATCGCCGAAATCCAAAGCCAAACGGCTTATCAACCTGTTCATAGAGGGCTTTTAATACAACTTCATACTTTGCAGAATCAAGGTGATTTTTATTCATTAAAAATTCTGAAAAATAGATCATCTGTTCACACAAAGTATATTCTTTCGGCCCTGCTTGTGAAACAACCAGGCATTCCCTTGCCAAACTCAATTGTTCAGCGGCCTTTTCGGCATCTCCTGTTTGCGTGTAAAGAATGGACAGCTTCTGATGCAGCATCACATTGTGATACGACTCATCTTCCAAAGTTCCTGCGTGGGACAAATAGTATTGCGCTTCTTCATAACGCTGACAGCCAAGATAGGCCGTTCCCAAATTATAGTAGGCATAACTTTTTACTTGGATTTTATATCCTCTGGTTAAAGCAATCGCCCGTTCATAATATTTCTTGGAAACGGCTATATCACGATGATTGCAATAACAAGAACCGAGAAGAAAACTTGTACCAATCAAAACCGAGGGATTGCCTTCATCTGAAGCGAAACGATAGGCTTTTTCAGCTTTTTCAATACTCTCGCTGTATTTGCCAATATGGTAAAACACGGTAGCCATTTGGTAGTAGATTACACTATTGCCTCCATGCCGTGCGGCTTTTTGAAGCAATTGCACTGCTTCTTCTGTATAACCAATATTTTGAGCAGCACCCAGATAATATCTGGCCTTTTGGTTTTCATTCATATACGGAATAAACTGTCTCAGATAGGTTTGTTCTGTTTTGGCGCCTTCCTTGTTATTTATATGAATATTGAAAAACAACAAATAAAGATGGTAGTACAAATGTAATTCGCTGTTTTCCAATTGCTGTCCATATCGAGAAAAATACTCGCTTTCTATATCGAAAGCTTCATCCGCATCCAGTAGCGAGAAAAAATTGTCAAAGTGTTCTTTAGCTTCAATTAAAAATGTTTCGTCCCGATAATAGAAAATGCCAAGGACAGCAAACAGACGATCAATAATATCTGCACTTGCATCTGCTTGCCCTTGCTCGATTTTGCACAGATAAGAAGGGGCACAGATACCTTTGCAGAGCCCTTCCTGAGAAATATTTTGCTTTAGTCGGGATTGACGGATTAAAAACCCGATATAGTTGTTCAAAAAAGCTACCTCCTGTTCTGTACTCTTCCCTTTATGATTTCCTAAGTTGCGCTAATACCTTTTGTGATATATGTCTAAATGCCAGATATAACGCATAGCCAAAGATACCACCAAGGGTATTTGTAATCAAATCTGTAACATCAAATGCCCTGCTTACATGGCCGCCTGCCCAAAAATAGAGTAATTGTATCGTTTCAATCGACAGACTAAATGTAAAAGCCCACATAGCAGTGCATATAATACTCCTTTTTTTAACAAGTGGGATAAGGAACCCAAAGGGCATCATCATAATGATATTGAGAACAATCTCATGCAAAGCATTTCCATAGTTTTGAAGTAAATCACGAAACGGAATCCAATTAATTGTTTGTACCCATAATACCAGGTAGAGGAAATCTGAATGGCATTAGTGTTACAAATAATACTAAACAAATATACAAATACATTATTGATAAGTTTTTATCAGGTTTATTTGAAAGATTTTTTATCGTCGATACAAATTTTATCGCTTTATGATTATAATAGAAGAGAATGTAATTACTCTCATTATGAAAATAAAATAGAAAGGAGTGTAAGCGATGGAGAAAAAATTGGATTTAATTTTACAAAAACTTGGCAACTTAGAAACTGGTCAGCAAGAGCTTAATAAGCGTGTTGGAAATATCGAAAATCATGTTGACAGCATAGAAACAAAGGTTGCTAGTATGGATACGAAAATCGACAACATGGAATCAAAGATTGCTAGCATGGAAATCAAAATCGACAACACGGAATCAAAGATTGCTAGTATGGATACGAAAATCGACAACATGCAGGAGGACATCACCGAAATTAAAGCAAGTGTCAGTAGACTGGAAGAAAACGAGCCCGATAACATCTTAGCAATATTAAAAAAAATGAACAATAAGCAAGTGGAGCATGATTCTCAGATTAGTGTCCTAAATAAACGGCTAGTTAGAGTTGAATCCATTGTCAAGCGGATAACAAATCAATAAACCTCTATTTCAATCTTATTACTCAAAAAATTGTCACCTCTTTTATTTTGTTATTACACATAGTTATTAATATATCATTATTTACTAAATATTTAGACCAAAATATTATCAAACATGTATCATTGGATCGAGTTCATCAATTCATAGAAATATTTAGATTCATGAATCTTATTAAGGTTATACCAGGAATCTAATGTTTGTGGTGTAAATACATCTAAAGCCTTCAAGACATGTACAGCAAATTCCAATGGAGCTACTCCAGAAGCAGTTATTAGATTTTTATCAGTTACTGCGGGCTCCTTTTTATAGTATTTTTCCCCAGTATAGCCGGGGCATATCATTTTAAGGTACTCCAAATCATTGCTTGTATGCCATCGTGAATCCAGTAATCCTTTCCTAGCAAGTCCTATTGTAGCTCCACAAATTACCGCCACAAAAATATTTTCCTCTAAACACCGTTCCGCTGCTTTTAGTATAGGTTCGTGAATTGCTTCTGTCCAAGTATCTCCACCTGGTAGAATCAATGCATCTGTGCTTTTAATGCAGCACTCGTCCAATTTAACATCAGGTAATATTTTCAAGCCGCCCTTTGTAGTAACAAGAGTCTTTTCATTTCCCACAGTAACTATTTTTGATGGTGTCACTCCCTTCTTATAATATCTTCCCGAATTCAGTTCGGCAGTTAAGTATCCTATTTCCCAGTCTGCCATCGTATCAAATACATAGAGATATACAGTATTATTCAACATGTCCTCCACCCTTTTAATCAATCATTGGAATTAATACTTTTCCTCATTATAAAATAGCTTCACTGACAACGGCTGTCAGTGAAGCTATTAAATTTTATAAAATTCCACTAACTCTGATGCAATAGTAACAAGTTTTATCTTCAAACTCTCTGGTTCGATTACTTGAATGGCCTTCCCGTAAGATAAGAGAAAATAAGGTATATATGTATGAATTACTCTTTCATCAAGTAAAAAGACAGCTTGATTTGAAGTTCTCTCTTTCAGATAATGGCCTAAAAACCAATGAATACACAAATCGTCCAAAGCCTCTGATCTGCCGTTGATAATTAGTGAAATCACTCCATCCTTACCTGTTGGCTCAGGCAAAAGATTCTGCAGGAAAAATTTTCTAGTAGAAAAGGCTTCGGGTCTTTTAAATATCATTTGTGTCCGTTTTATTTGTAGAATCCGTTCAGCCCGAAAACTTCTGATTTGATTTCTAAGATGGCAAAATCCTACCATATACCATTTGTTGTTCCAATAAAGTATTCCATAAGGATCAATTACTCTTGTCCGGGGTTGTTCTTCATGGCTTGTGCGGTATTCAATTTCTACAGAATATTCGTTTGTTACTGACCGCTCCAGTTCTTCCAATGTCGTTTTAACAGAAGGGGTAATATTATGGTTTACTACTTCGAAACCAGCTAAATGACGATTGAGAATACTTTCTTGTTCCCGGTTTGAATACATTTTTAATTTTTTAGTTGCATTACTTAATGGCTCACTGAAAGGATATCCTGCTTCTTTAGTAAATACAGCGGCATGAAGAAGCGCTGTTCTTCAATATCAAAAAGCAAAGGTGCTTGGATAAAATTGTTCAGCAGGCTATATCCACCGTTCTGTCCTGTATCTGATAAAATCGGTACTCCACTTGCACAGAGCGAGTCAATATAACGGTAAACGGTTCGGATATTGATCTCTAATTTTTCCGCAATTTGTTTAGCTGTTATTTTTTCTCCTGAATTCAACATCCAAAGAATTGCCAGCATATTATCACTTTTTGCCATGGGACACTCTTCCTCCCTCATGTGTGGAGTTGATAGTGGGAACAAATCACAATGTTTATAAACCTATAGTCATCATATTAATCCAACTAATATGATCTTGATATATACTCTGAAAGCCTTTTTCCTGTTAATGATGTTTCATTAGTGATAATCCCTTCCGGATAACCCATATACATTAATGTTCCACCCCTGTTACCTCCAAGTGGACCTAAATCAATAATCCATTCTGCATGACACATCACACTTAAATTATGTTCTAACGCTATCACGGTTTTTCCACGCGCAATTAATCGATCAAAAAGAGTTAATAGTTTATCGATATCGGATTCATGTAAACCAGTACTTGGCTCATCAAATATATAAATATCTCCAGTTCCATTCAAAAGAGGCATGACAATTTTTAATCTTTGTAATTCTCCTCCAGATAAGGTGTCCAGAGATTGACCTAGTCTGATATAGTCTAAACTCACTTCTTGTAATGTTTCAAGAATTAGACGAATCTCCGTATCATTGAAAACTGAAATTGCTTCGTTGACTGTTAAATTCAAAATGTCACTAATTGTATGCTCTTTGTATGTGTATTTTAAAGCTTCGTTGTTGTATCTTTTGCCTTCGCATAGTTCACAAGTTTCTTCCACATCAGCTAAGAATGCTAAATCTGTTTTGATCATTCCTTTTCCATTACATAATGGGCAGGCACCTTTTCCGTTATAGCTAAAAAGTGAGGCATGTTGCTTAGTTGTATTTGCGAGAAGCGTACGTATTTTATTAAATAGTCCAATATAGGTTACTAAGGTTGATCTTGACGAAGTATACACTCTTTTTTGATCGAACAGAGTAGATTTCGGATACTTGTTATGGAATAAATCCGTTATGAGTGTACTTTTACCAGAACCAGCAACACCTGTAACAACTGTAAACGCGTTTATGGGAATTTTAATACTAACATCATTCAAGTTAAATTTATCTGCATGATGAAGTTCATAAAAATCAGTCCACTCTTTATCTACATCTCGAATGCTTTTCGTTCGAGATAAGGCTTTCCCTGTCGGAGTATCACTATGTAACATTTCAGAATAGCTTCCTTCAAAAAGTATTTCTCCGCCATCCTTCCCAGATTTGGGACCCATATCGATAATATTGTCAGCAATTTTTATAACGTCCAGATCATGTTCAACGATTACTACGGTATTACCCTTCTGTTTTAATCCCTGGAATATTTTATTAATGCCAATGATGTCATAGGGGTGCAATCCAGTACTTGGTTCATCGAAAATATACAAAATGTCGTTCAGACTACTATTTAGGTGTTTGGACATTTTGATTCGCTGAGATTCTCCTCCTGAGAGTGTATTTGTTGTTCGGTTCAAACTCAGATAATCTAATCCTACATCTTCTAACGTAGTCAATCGACGCAGTATATCTTCTACCACTGTTTCGACTTTCTTATCTTGAATTGTCTTTATGAATCTTTTCAATTCTCCTAAAGACATTTCAACGCAATCTCCAATTGATTTTCCGTTTATCTTGCTGGATAAAGCGGCTTGATTCAATCTTTGACCATGACAGTCTGGACAAATCTGCTCCTCAACAATCTTAGCGATCTCTTCTTTATACTGTTTTTGATCTTTTTCAAGAAAGGTGCTTCGAATTCGCGGAATCAACCCAAGATATTTAGCTGATTTGTGCCATGCTTGAGTAGGATTTTCAGGAACAACTTCTTCAGAATACAAAAGCATATCCAATTCATCTTTAGAGTATTCCTTAATTGGTTTATCTTTATTGAAATAGCCGGACTCTATATATCGACTAAGACGCCATCCTCCCGGTTGAAAGGTCGGAAATTTAACAGCTCCATCGGAAAGGCTTTTATCAAAATCAAGTAAATGATTTATACTAATTTCCGTAATTGTTCCAAGTCCTTGACAAGAAAGGCACATTCCACTCTTATTGTTAAATGAATAATTCATGGAATATCCAATGAATGGTTTTGCTATTCTGGAAAACAAAAGCCTTAGCAATGTGTAGATATCCGTTGCTGTCCCCACAGTTGAACGCACATTTCCACCAATTTTTTTCTGGTCGATAATAATAGAAACGGGAAGATGATTAATTCTTTCAACTTTAGGACGGGTGTAATGAGGCAATAATTGTTGGATGTAAGCCGAATAGGTATCATTTAGCATTCGCTGGGATTCTGCTGCTAAAGTATCGAATATCAAAGAGGACTTGCCTGATCCTGAAACACCAGTAATAATGGAGATTTTCTTTTTAGGAATGTCAACTGATACATTCTTTAAATTGTTTTCGTTAGCAGATCTTATCTCAATCATTTCATTCATTAGATTTTCTCCTTTCTTGGAAGGCTTGAGCCACTCTCAAACAAAACTCTGCAAATAATTCTTGTTCTGATGGGGTTAATACAGCAGATGCTGTTTGTTCCAAATGCCGGTGCCCAGCTTTTGCTGAATTTAGAAAACTCAATCCATCCTTTGTTAATTGTGTGAAAAGCTCTCTTCCATCACCGGTTCCCTGAATTTGATGGATGTAACCAATTTCCTTCAACCCTTTCAGAGCTTTCGAAACTTTTGAACGAGAAGCCCCTAAATTACAACTCAATTGAGCAGGTAAGCTACCTTTTGAATGGTACAATGATTCCAATAAATCATATTGAAACCAAGTTAGATTATTGGGGTTTTCTTTGTTTCGTTCAGCAACTAACTCGCATTGTAATACAGATAATCCTTCTTCCAATTTGGAGCTATATAAACTATGATTCACAGACATCACCTTACTTCCAAAGTAGTTTCCATTTGGAAACTATTATACTAAAATTCTATTGATGTTGAAAGTCATATAATAATCGGTAGTTATTCACCGGGAGGTAAATATGATTTTAGGCATGGCGGCCTCCTTTCTCGTCTTTGGACAAAAGAAAGAGCGACCACACCGTTGTGATCGCCCTTTGTGGGTACAACTTAGTACAAAAACAACTACTATGCGTTATGCATACGATCTTCCAACAAATTAAAACTCACTATATGCAATCCTCAAATATTGGTTCAATATGCTCTCTAATAAGTTCTATTCTATCCTTAGTATTTTGCTTAAAAAGAGAAGTAATAGAAATTACCATGTTCCTCTTGGCATTGACATAAATAACGTTTCCTCCATCTCCCATAGCCGCATAGGTATGTTCTTTATCATCAATAACCCACCACAAATATCCATACGCCAGATTGATTTTTTCCCATCGGCTATGCTCCCGTGTACTCTCGTCTATCCACCTCGCAGATATAATTTGCTTGTCATCCCACACACCGCCATTTAAGTATAGCTGCCCTATTTTTGCCATATCCGTGGGAGTCAGAGTAAGACCCCAGCCAGCCGTATTTACCCCCATCTCGTCAGTAGCCCAGCCGCTGATATTTGTAGCTTTATTAAATGCGCTTTGTTCCTTTGCAGTACGAAAAATCACACTACGCTCAACAGTAATTCCGAGCGGCGAGAATAAATTTTCTGTTGCAAAATCAAACACGGATTGTCCGGTCACTTTTATGAGAATGCCCGACAAAATATCAGGTCCTATGAGTGGCGCGTATCTAAATTTCCCGATCTGCTCCCTACCCCCTAATAAATCAAGGGTAAATTTTACCGAGTCATCACTCGTAAAGTACTTTATATAGTTGTAGGGCGCAAACCGATATTTATACGGAGCCGTCATTGTTAGCAGATTTTCGAGTGTGACCTTCTGTATCGTTTTTTCTCCTTTTTTAACGGTGTAATCAGGGAAAAATTCCAATACTTTCTGATTGATACTTTTGATATACCCTTTGTCTATGGCAATCCCAATTAATATAGAAACAATACTTTTTGCTACGGAATAAACATGGATGGTGCTAGCAGCGGTGCAGTCGCTAAAGTAGTTTTCGTATAGTGTTTTGCCGTCCTTTAATACAACCATGCCCGCAATATTGCTATAGTCATGGCTTATAATCTTTTCAAGTTCTTTAATTTTTTTCTGATTCATGCAATTAATTTTCTCCTTTAAATTTTAAAGGATATCCTTGAAATTAATGATATATCCATTAAAAATGCTTTACAATACCCATTTTTTTAAAAATATACAATTATTAAATTATGAGCCCTGCGGCAGTTCCTTGACAATCGTAAAAACAACACATCGTACTATGAATTTAGGAATCTTAATACAGTAAAAGATGTTGTACTTGCTGAAAATGCTTTTAGCTGCTTCAATCCAGGTACCCAAAGTTTACAAGAATGTCTCAAGCCGGATACATCTAGCCCTCAATGGGCTAATATCGTTGCGGTAGCTTCAAACTTGACTAACTACCAAAATCCAATTGCTGGAAAATGCTTCTACTCTGCGAATTGGCGCTTTGTCCAGCTCACCGAAACTCGAAACGGAAAACTCTACTATAGTTTCCCTGGGGGAAGAACTGTCGAAGTTACCTCCAAATTGTAGTATCTGAGCATACGTTTTTTGATTACACTGGGTAACTCCTGACAAAAAATAAGCTTGCTCTATACTTAAGAGCAAGCTTATTTTTCTACAGGCTTAACGTCAATTTGATTAACTACAAACTCATTTTTGTCTCGATTAAACGTATAGGTAGCAGTAAACTCACACGCGGTAATGGGAGAAGAACCCACTGAGCCTGTAAAGTTTAATTTGATTTTTTGCTCTTCGATATAATAAATTATGATGGCTCCGAAACCTAGTTCCAATTGATTATAATCTGGGGAAGGATCGAAGTTATGTTTGAACTTCGTTTCTTTTCCTTGAGTTTCAACAGTGATGGATAAGCTACCATCATCATTTTTAGAAACCTGCGATTTAATGTTCTGAGAAACAATATCATTAAAGTCTTGTACCTTAAATTCAGATAAATCCTTGGGATTCAATATATGAATATCATAGTTATCAAGTTGTGTTCCGTTTGCTGTCTGTATAATAACTACGGCTTCCTCTACACCGTCTCCTGTAAGGTCAGTATGCAGTACAACCGGTTTGGATCCAGTGCTAGTAAAAGTCCAATCAAATTCTTTTGATACTCCATTTACATCAATCGTTACACCTTTATATCCTTCACCCTCTACTTTGTTTGCATAAAGTTTTACCTTTTGATCCTTAGAGGCAACAAGAAAGTTCATATTAGATTCTGCATTATCATTTACCTGAACACTTGAAGGCTGACTCGTGGATTCTTGAGAGACTGGCGCTGATTTGTCCGCACCACAACCTGATAGCAAAACACTTCCCACTAGCATTAACAAACCAATTTCTTTTTTCAAACCTATATTCCCCTTTCATCTATCTAGCAAAAATTATATCAGAGCAAATAAGAAGATGAATTACATAATAATAACAATATTTAATAATAAAGTTAAATTTATGTTAGCAAACCTCAAGCAATACGCCAAGCAGTACAAGCTCAGGAACACCACGATCAGAATGCAACATTACATATTCTAGAATCTTTCACACCAAAGATAAAAGCCTCCTTGTTACAGGTACCTGCCAATCATCGAGAAGATTTAAAACAAGAACTCTATGTAAAAATGATCGAGGTTATACAAACTTTTGATATTAGTGAATTGAAATAAAATTCGAGAGTGGTTGTAAAATCAGATGTTCATTTCCCTTTATATAGTGAGTCGCCGGTGATCTACAAAAACTTTATGGAGGTAATATTTATGGCGATTGGTGACAAACTAACTTCGAGAAGCCAGCTTTACGGACTTGATAGCGTTGATTTATTGGCAAGAACACTGTATGGCGAAACGGAAAATGATTCCGGATCCCGTGTTGGTGTTGCATATGTTGTTATGAACCGTAAGAACGACACACTTGGCTAAATGTCTTGCTCCTGACACATCCAGTGTTGTTTGGAAGAACTGTGTAAACGTTGCTTCAAACCTAAGCAGCTTTTCAAACCCAGTTAACGATAAGTTGTTCTACACTCAAAAAGATAGATTTGCAGAACTGAGTTACACTCAAAATGGAATACTCTACTATAAATTTCCTGGTGCAAATACGGTTAAAGTCAGCTCTAAAATCTTAATCTCTGAGCACATGTTTTTTAATTACACCCCATAATCAATCAACACATAAGAAAAGGTTGGCCCAATACAAATGGGTCAGCCTTTTCTTATTCTCCAACATCTACAGCTTTGATCTGATCGGCAATAAACTCATTTTTTTCCTTATCGAATCGATATACGATATGGATATCACATACGTATTGGGGGGATATTCCAACACTCGCCCCTAATCTGGAAGTGATTTTTTGATTCTCCAATTTATAATAAACTACACCGCCGAAACCAAGTTCATCTTGCTTGAGATTCGGAGGTAACTCAATATTACGATTGAAGTCATATTCTTTTCCTTGTGTTTTAACCTTAATGGCTAGAGTACCGTCATCATTTTTGGCAACATGCGTTTCAATCTGATCAGCAACAATTTCCTCATAATTTTGTACTTTGATTTCTGATAGATCCTCACTGCTAAGCACATGTAGTTCATCGATACTTAAGCCAGTACCTTTTCCAATATTAAGGATTATAACTGCTTCTGGTTTACCATCACCTGTCACATCAGTATAAAAAACTCTAGGGTCGTTAATCGTGGAGAATCTCCAGTTAAACTCTTTCTTCACACCATTAGCTTCTACAGTCACAATCTCGTCTCCCCCAGTATCATTTTCCTTAACAGGGGTAATTTTCACTTCACTGTTTTCTGAAGACCAACTAGTATTTTCACCAGTCTCTTGCTCCGGCTGCCTTGTTGCCTGTTTATTAGGGGACTCACCCGCCCCCCTTTTAGCACTTCCGCTATCATCTGGACCACATCCCGAAAGCAAAACAGCACTCAACAACATCAATACACCAATTTCTTTTTTCAATTTCCTTGTACCCCTTTCATCTACCTAGCAGAAATTGTTTGAACCTCCCACGACTAAAGTCGCAGGATTCTAATTTCCTTAAGGACACTAAAACCCTTTTAATAATAACAATATATACAGGCCGTATTCTAGCGATTGGGCTACACCGAGATGAAGAGGCGATTACAGCTGTTCTAAAAAAAATAACGGGGTAAGATTCGTGCTGTTGTCAGTGATTTCGCCCCTGCTATGGCGAGCGCGATTCAAGCGGTATTTCCATCTGCCATTCATGTGCTAGATCGTTTTCACCTCGTCCAGTTCTTTACTGACGCCCAGAAAAGACGCAGACGGTATTTAGGCGAGGCGAAGAAGCATCATAAAGCACGTTTTATTGACCGCTGCTTAGCGCAAAAACCAGAAGAATTATCCGATGAAGAACGTGGTTTTGTGGCTGAATGGCATAAGGAAGATTTACATACCAAGCACATTTATCAAGCGTTAAATCACATACGTTATGTCATGAAAGCAAAGACAACGACACAGGCAAAACGTCGATTAAAAGAATGGATCAAGCGGTATCAATTCCATATATGTGGTGCCGTTTCAAAGATTGCCGAAACTTTAATTGCACGTGAACAAGCGGTACTAGATACAATTATTTCGCCACTTTCGAATGGCATTATGGAAGGTACAAATAATAAAATTAAACTCATCAAAAGACGTGGTTTTGGCTATCGAAACGACGCCCATTTATTTCTCCGATTACGCTTGGAAACTGGCCACTAGATTTGTCATCCCCGACTTTTGGTGATGAATCCTCTCTTATTCTAGAAATCTCTATAATTTCCTCAAAGCTTAAAAATATCGCAACTTTTATACAAGAAGATACATTAATTACAGAGCTGACGCCTACAATATTAGCTCGATTTATACAAAAGATAATAGTAAGGACAGACGGCGATATAGAAGTTCACTACCGAACTTCTATATCGCCTCTGATTTTTATATTTCTGACAGAATTAAACTAAAGAATAAGTTTTAATCTATACTTTTTAATGATTCAATCATATTTATTTTGGTAACTTTTCCCCTAAGTAGTAAGTTAGATAAAATGGTAAGCAAGAACGCAAAAATAATCGAAACCAACATGATAAAAATATTTAATTTATCTGGGATTTGTTGATGGGTACTAGACAGTGCCTTTACAATAATTGTATAAACATAGCCACTTATCGGTAAAGCTACAATTACCGCAAATGTGGTTAGTATGATGTTTTCAAAAAATATAAGTCTGTTTATTTTATTTTTTTGATAGCCTAATACCTTAAGTGTTGCTAGCTCACGATTCCTTTCATAAATGTTTATGGAAGATATCGTATATATGGCGCCAAAGGAGAGTATGACGGCACAAATAATAAACATGATAAATACAAAACTGTTTTGTTTCAAAATATATTGTGCTGATTTCTTTAGATCATTCTTATCAGCAATTGTATCTACATGATGATCTTGTTCAAAGAAGTTACGAACGCTTATAAGATCTGTAGAGCTATTTGCTTCAATTAAAAGCGAGGTTGGACTATAGTCTATGTCAAAGCTCTTTAAATAGGCTGGTGTGCTATAAATCGACGGAATCGAATACTGTGTAGATATATTTAAAACCTTCATATCTACAGATTTATTTTTAAGCTCTGGTGCTATGAACTTTATTTTGATTATATCCCCTTCTGAAATATGATATTTGTCTGCGTAAGATTTGGGTACCAGCACACCATTATTTTCTAGAGATATCCTTTTGTCATTTTCGTCAAAAAAATGAATGAGATTGTTTTCTTTTTCCGTCACAACTAAAGTGGCATTTTCTTTTTCATCCCCTTTGATGAATTCAACGGGGAATGTGGATAAAAAATAACTATTTTTAATGCCGGAGGGTAGTTGCAGCGTATCAGAAGAGGTTCCGATCTTATATTCTACTCGTATATCATACGTATAAACATCCTCGATTTGGTTTGCTATTTTTAGCAAGGCCGATTGCGTGCCCAGAGCCGTTATCAATAACACTGTGCTTACAACTACGCCAATGGAGCTTGCTAAAGCTTTTTGTTTATTTAAAAATATATTTCTCAAAATGAGTTTGTAGCTGTAGGAAATACGATTCCAAATACCCGGAACTCTTTCTATGAGCAGCTTTTCCATCATCTTTGGCGGTTTAGGACGCATCGCCTGAGCCGCGCGTTCTTTTAATATGATTCTGCCGCTTAAGAATACGGACAGGAGTCCAAAAGCGCTGGAAAAGATGATGGGTGGTATAATCGAAAACCAAGAAAGTGAAAATGTAATGCCAGGCAAAGAATAGGAGTTTGCACTCGATGCAGTTACTAGTGGAATAAATACAGCAGCGGCAATGGCACAGCCTATGATTGAACCTGCTATACTTGCCAGCACTGGGTATCCCATGTAATGAAGCATAATGTTTTTGTTCTTTACACCTAAAGCCTTCATAATGCCTACTTGAGTTCGCTCAGAATCGATCGTCCTCGACATGGTAAGAAATAAGATGATGGCCGAGATCAAAAAGAGGACTAGAGGTATAACCTTACTCATCATATTATTATTATAAATCGTTTGCTGGATTTGCGAATAACCGTAAGACCGTTCTTTACTTACTTGGTCTAAATAAGGAAGTTGTTTGGATTGTTCTTCAATGGATTTGCCTAATTTGTCAATATCATATCCTTCTTTAGCCTCAATGATAAGTTCATTATAGTAAAAGCTATCTGAGATCTCAGGTATAGCTTCTTTGGCAATATAAGCGACCCCGTAGTTTTTATGGTCTTGTGTGGAGTTCTTTTTGACATATTCAACATTCTCACCCAAGCCGCAAACGATAAACGAAATCTCTCTTCCATTTGTGCTTAAACTTATGGGATCACCCACCTGATAATGATGTTCGTTGGCATAATGGGAATCTAATAAGATCTCATCCTTTTTTAACGGGATCCTGCCCTCAAGGATAGCAGGCGTATTGATTTCATTGTTTACAGGAATCGAATGGATTTTTAGTGAAGCTTTATAACCTTCAAAGGCTTGCGTCGCATCAAAGGTAAACCGCCCTTCTATTTTGTTTATCCCTTCAATTGCACTTAAACCAGCCACATCATCCTTGGAGATTTGATCGTAATATACATTTAAGTCACTTAAATGATGTTCTTTAAAATAAGCCTCCGTATAAGCATGATGCCTATTGCTATAGCTATTTAGTCCCGAATAGAAAAAACCGCCTACTGCGATAATCAAAGCTAGAGCTATAAATTGTATGGGAGATTGTTTAATATCCCTTAGCAACTTCAACAATAATTTCATCATTACCACTCGATCCCTTCGACGCTTTGTTTTTCATCATTAATCGTAACGCTTTCGATCATTCCGCTTTTAACCTTAATAATTTTATCGGCCATAGGAGCGATTGCGGAATTATGGGTGACCAAAACGACGCACTTCTTCGTTTCCCTGTTCAAATCTTGAAGAAGCTTCAAAACGGACTTGCCCGTAACATAATCCAAAGCTCCGGTTGGTTCATCACATAGCAGAAGTAAAGGATTTTTGGCGACAGCTCTAGCTATAGCCACTCTTTGCTGTTCTCCTCCAGAGAGCTGGGAAGGGAAGTTTTTCATACGATTCGTTAATCCGACTTTATGTAAAATATCTTCAGCATCCAAATGGTTTTTGCAAACTTCAGTGGCAAATTCAACATTTTCCAGCGCGTTTAAATTCGGAATTAAGTTATAGAATTGAAATACAAAGCCAACGTTCTCTCCGCGATAGGTAGTTAATTTTTTTTCACCCAATCTTGTTATTTCTTGATCACCAACAAACACTTGACCTGAGGTAGCCGTATCCATACCGCCAAGTATATTCAAAATCGTACTTTTACCGGCACCACTTGCACCCAAAATAACGACAAATTCTCCCTCTAATATGGAAAAATCAACTCCATCAAGGGCCTTGATTAGCACTTCTCCTATTTTATATTCTTTCGTTACTTCTTTGAATTCGATTAACTTTTTCACTTATTACATCTCCTCGTATATTATTTTTTAAAACTTGATTTGACGAAATTTTCAGTTTTCTAGAGAGATGAAATAGTCAAACTAAATTTCTTTTCTAGAATCTTGGACCCTATCCGTAATGTCATTAGTCTACATCTGAACATTCAGATAATTCAAGTGCTGCCCCTGTCAGTTCAGCTGTGCAAATAGCGGTTAGAAATTGAGTGGTGGATCTTGGGTGACGGGCTTTTCTAAGAATGGCATTAAACTCGGAAAGAGAAAAAATATCCTAAGAAGAAGCTAGTTGATCCTATTGTCATACGATACAGTAGGTGGTTCCGACGGGCACCCAGGTCTGAGATTAGCTAGTAATATACCTACTCGCATTCTAACATCCATAATATACCAAATAAAAGAAGTTGCATCCTACACCCGATGTATTTTGGCATCGGTCTGCAGAAGTAGTTTGATCTCTCGTCCACTTTTTTCACCCCTTTTTTGCTTATTTTGCTTCCTTCGTCCACAGCGATCAAGGTTGAGGTGACACTAAATTTTCCCGAACGCCCCGCCCTCTAGTTACGTTTATTCATTCGACTTGTTCGCGGAAAAACGGAGCAACTTCAAAAAGTAGCTCCGATCAAATCATTAATTTAGTTAAAAGTCGTTCACTTGAAGGCTATTATCCTTTTATTTTCATGGACGCCATTCATTATAAAATTCGAGAATCATCAAATTGTATTAAAAGTAGCCTATGTAGTTTTAGGAATCAACCATGAAGGATGTAATGAAATACTAGGGATTTGGGTTGGTGGAAACGAAAGCAGTAAGTTTTGGTTAGGTGTGTTGAATGATTTGATTCTTAGCCTCTGCAACCATTCATTTTATTTTTCAAAGAAATTTGTGAGCAAATTCAACTGTTCTACATTCTCAACGCTCCACTTCCTAATATCCCCCTTCGACTTATTGTCTGTCAAATAATCGAGTGCAGGAGATAATTCCTGATGCCCGTTACTAATGACATCGAATATATATGGAATAGCTGGAGTGCCTAGCTCCTTTAATTGATCGATTTTCTCAGTATCGCTGATCGGTTCATTGGCTATCAATTTTACCTTGTCTGGAATTTCTTTGAGATAGGTCGTATATGTCTTAAGAAATTCTTTCCCTGTGCAAGACGACAAAGAACCGACAATTACTATAATAGCAATAACAACAGATAGCTGGCGAACCGTATTGAAAGAGAACATAGCCTTTCTAATAATTACATCCTTTCCATCGATAATATTACTACTTCATCCTACAATATAACTCTATTTATTTAAGTATCTCCATCTGCTTACTGCTTGGTTCATTACTAATCGATTGCAGTCGCTCCATAATGTATATTGAACGCTCATTTCGATCTTCTCCAACAATATGTTCAGCACTATACTCATCCACGATTCGTCCATCACGTAATAGAACAACACGATCACCATATGTAGCAACATACGAATCATGAGTAACGATGAGCATCGATTGTCCAAGCTTATCACGCATATTGAGAAGCAAATCAAGTATGTCTGCTGAATTACGAGAGTCAAGATTGCCCGTTGGCTCATCGGCAAGCAGTATAGCTGGTTTATGGATTAACGCACGCGCAATAGCAACCCGCTGTTGCTGACCTCCAGACAACTCTGCTGGACGATGCTTACTTCGCTCTGACAAATCTACTAAATGCAACATCTCTTCGGTCAGAGCGGTAATTTTCTTCTTTGGTTGGCCTGCCAGAATTAGTGGCAGTGCTACGTTCTCTTCTGCTGTTAAGGCGCTAATGAGATTGAAGAATTGGAACACAAACCCAATCATATCTCGCCGATAATAAGAGACCTCTGGTTCGCGATAGAACTTCTGCCACTCGCCATCCTTAACCTTTATCTTACCTTCCGTAGGTGGTTCTAGTCCGCCTAGGAGCTGTAACAGCGTCGTTTTACCTGATCCACTTGGACCCATTAACATGACAATCTCTCCTGCTGCCAAGTCCAAGTCTACATGATCTAGCGCCACTACTTTATTCAGTTCCTGCCCATAAATCTTCGTAAGATTTCTTACAGCTAATATTGAATTTGAATCTACCACGAGTACTCCCTCCCCATCGCATCCTTTGTTCAACTGATATCGACTTTTATCCACAACATCATATGCACTTTCCTCTTGATACCACTATGCCTATGCCTGAAACATCAATTACAACAGCACTCATTATCGCCACGTAATCCCCTAGCGATAGTTGCTTCAATATCGCTGATAGCAACAGCATCAAGCCAAGCGCAATTTGCATAATAAGTGCTAAATAATCCATATATTCCACCTTCCACTACTCTACTGTTAATTCCTCGGTAATGGACTTCAGTCCGATCTGTTTAGAATATAATAACGATATCAAGATCGATATCACTCCAACAATGATAATAGGTAGTGCTATAGTGAACCAACTAATCGCCCATCCATTTAATTCATCAGTTCCGCTAAATAATCCGACAATAATCCAACCACTAGCTAAAATACCTACAACAATAGCTGTAATTGCATACAATAGTCCTTGTACGATCATCACAGCTCTTAGCCTTGCCGTGGTCAAACGAATTGCTCTCAGTATGGCGTACTCCCTACGATGTGCATGAAATGTTGCTCCCATGGTATTCATAACCCCTACGATTCCTACTACAACAAATATGGCCATTACCGCCCACAAAATAGTGTATTGCTCTCTTGACTGCTCTGCTATGCGCAATAACTCCGAATCTAGATCAGTAACCTTGATCAACGGGTCATCTTCTAGTAGTTTCTGTAATGCAATCCTTACACTAGCAATATCCGCACCTTCGCTAACTTGCACATAGATCGTTCTGGGCGAAATCTCGTTAGAACTGTCGTTATGATCACCTTCAATCCATTTTACCTTTGGATTGTGATGATCTACTAAAACCAGCGTTTCATCTGTAATAAAAGATAGCTCTGTCACTCCGCTTACTGGCAACTCATATTTTTCTAACTTTTTACCTAGACTAGTTCTTTGCAAAGACACTGTGTCCCCTAAAGCTATTCCCATATGAGCAGCGTACTCGGGTTGGATTACAATCCCCGATGGCAATTCATTATTACCTAACTTCATTAATCCCATCTGCTGCATCAGCTTCAAGTCCGTCTTCGCAGCTCCTAACCATTCATACTCATACGTATCATACAACGGTGTACCTTCAAGATACTCGGGATGATAACTGTTCTGCTTCAACCATTTCGAATCAGCTCGTTTATACTCCATATCTGCAAGTAGTACACTTTGGAATGAACCCATTGGTAGCGCCTGGTCGACTCCCTTTACTTGGCGCACCTGCGCTAATACTTTAGAAGACATGACATCACGTTTCTTCTCTATTACGATCGGCGTAATATGCTTATTTATTACTTGTTCCGTATTTACACGATTGAAATTGTCTATGAATGTTGGAATAGTAATTAAGGCTGTCACGATACTTGCTAATAGCATAACGATAAACGAATTTTGCCTGCGTAATGCTACGAATTGCTTCATTGCATAATAAGCTTCAGCAATAGCGAACTTACGAATGAACCAACCACTAATGCGAGAGACGATTGGAATCATATATCCCGAGGCAAGAATACATCCTCCTGCTGCTAACAATCCACCCATAAGAGTAAATAGCAAACGTGTACTACTGCTAATTAGATCTAGCCAAGCTAGGGATAATATTACACATCCGATGACGAACAGACTTCCTGCAACCCAAGCGCTTGTTCTGTTTAATCCCTCCTGTTCGCTATATTGAACAGCCACAAGTGGAGCAGAAGCAGAAGCAGTGACGGCAATTCTCATAACGGACAACGTCAATATCAACCAGCCGAGCACAGCAATCGTAACGACTACTGACCAATCCACCTCCACATTATTTACTGCAATCCCCATCATCGAATCAATAAACTTCGCTGAGAGATTGCAAAATAAAACACCCACACCAACACCCAACACAACGCCTAGCAAATTCAACACGGCTGCTTCCATCATGACCATTTTATAAATAACTTGTCTACTAGCCCCAATCATCCGAAATGTCGATAATTCGCGTACACGTCCAAGCAACATCAGTTTGAAGCTGCTAGACAAGAACAATATACTGACTAGCAATAAGATGCTACCTACTCCGATCGCAATAAATCTAAACATTGTACGTTGCTTCATCACAGTATTGTCTTGTGACTGCAGCGCTATATCTATATCCACATCAATTTCTGAACGAATAGCTGCTTCAACATCCTGTTCGGATATGCCATCTGCTATATCAAGATATACGGTATTGGCAACCCCACCCAATGCGTACGCTTGACGAATGGCGTCTATATTCATAATGACTGTAGGACCTGAGGTATAATCAGGAACGATCTCAGCAACTACCTTACTCAGAACAATGTCATTATTCATGGAGAACTCCTTCGTGTCCCCCTGCTTTACTTCCCAACGTCTAGCTACCTCTTCGCTAATCACCATCTCATCAAGCTGTAAAGTTGTGGTGAATCCAAAGTAGTTCCGTATTAATTCATTCGGTTCAACCCCAGAATAGTTAATAGCATCATTCGCTCTAGCTGCAGAATCATATCGATTAGTTGCAAGTTCTGGGAATACAATTGCTGCACCTGAGTCAATGACACCATCCATGTTTCTTATTTTGGAAATTTCCTCTTCCGTCATTAACTTCTTGCTACTTGCATCTTTGAAGGGACTATATCCTACCAATAGTTCGAACGTTCCAACTTCCTTATCAATAGTCTTTTGCACGGAACGCTCCATCGAAACGTACAACGTACTTATAACAATAATAAGCCCGAAGCTAACAGCAATACCGATACAAGTTAGGAGGAGTCGCTGTTTCTTAGCAAATAGCATCCTCATTGTTATCCCAAATGTTGAGCGTTTCATCATTGACCCCCTAGAAACACAAATATAATGAAGTAAAATAATTTTCTGAAAAGTACTATGCTAACTTAGAGAACTTCCACAATATCACGACTTCGCTAAAGTCACAGATGAAGAGTTGACCGAGGTTGTCCGACTTATTAACAACCGTCCTCGTAAATGTCTGGGGTGGATGTCCGCGTACGAACTTTCATGGGAGAACTGTCGCGCTTAGATGATTGAGCACTAAAATCTACTCCCTTATCTTAACATTTACTATTAATATATTCAGTATTTTCCCAAAATTATATTTTTATTTGCAATTCGTGATTGTTTTAAAGCTAATAACAACAATAATTGCAACATAAGTGTAAAGGTTAGCTAACAACAAACTAATAATCAATTAATATACTTCCTGCCAAAGAGGCATCGGTTCACTTGCCGACGCCTCTTTTGTACATTTATTTACATATATTCGTTAGTGTGAATAAATGAGAAAAATCACACTACCCTCATTATAGCCTATGTACTCACGCAGTCGAGAACGACAATGGTTCGCACCTGATCCAGTAGCACCGGGAAATTATGACGCGATCCATACTGCTAGCTACATAGTTTGATGTGGATGGGCATTGGATTCTTTTCAGTACGGCTGGTAATGGCGGAGCAATCTACCACAGATTGCTTTCGGACAGACATATCTCACTCTGTACATTGTTGATGAAGGCCTTGCAAATAAGACCATCTTCGGATAGGTTAGAACTATCCAAAGATGATCTTGTCGTATCCTCCGGAACCGCTTTCCCCTCATCAGAGCTGAACAGCTAACTTATTTAAGCTGCTGGATATGACCGAATGATTTCGATGTTTGTCAAGATACACGAAAGGGATAGAAAAATCCCCCTCACTTCTATAAAGGAAAAAGTGAGAGGGGTATGCGCTAAAAAAAACTATATTTCTATCAAGTTTTTTAGCTTAGACAGAATTTTCGAAAGCCTGCGGCTGACCATAGATTGGTTTACTCCAATACTTCCGGCAACTTGTGATTCGCTTTTCGCATTGAAGAATATTTCATCAATAAATAATCGTTCATCTTCTGACAAGTATTGAAGAGCTGTCCATAATGCCTGAAGTTGCTCTTGATGAATGATCTAGAAAGAAATTTATTCACCATGTCATAATTTATTCTCCGCATTCATCATGATGTTGATGCTCACGGCAAACAGAACCTGTGGACTTAAGTGTTCCCTTAAGATATGCATTTGCAATGTCTTTTGCATTACCGGATGCTCCTATGATAACTTCAATGCCTTTCTCATTAAAGATATCTATAGCACCTTCTCCCATGCCTCCAGAGATGATCACATTAACTCCCATATCATTTAAAAAATTTGGCAGAAATCCAGGTTTATGTCCTGGATTGGGAATAGATTTACTTTTTGTCATCTGGCCATTTTCAGCTTCAAAAATATTGAAATTGATACAATGCCCAAAATGTTTTGTTACCATTTCTTTTTCGCTTGCTACTGCAATTTTAATCATTTCTTTTTCCTCCATCTTTTTATCCGTCCAATATTATTGCTGCTTGCTCAACAAGCTCTGCACAAGGACGTTTTTTATAATACTTTTCAGTTCTGTCCTCAAGTATAGGAGTATCGTTTTTTACAGAGAGTCCTAAAAGCTCCCTACCCCACATATGATTGAGTTATTTCCATCCTTAAACTTCTTACCTATGGACTGAATAAGCTTACAATGCTCAGTTTTGACAATTTTATCTTTGGGATCAGAATATCCGTATATCATGCCTACAACCATAAACATACTGCTGACTACTCCACATACATCACGAAGTCTGCCCACTCCGCCACCAAAGGATGAAGAATTTTTTAGTGCTCAAATTTCTTTCTCTTCTATTCTTTCTGCAAGTATTTTAGCGACAGAATCAAACCAATTTCCATCGAATAGCTCTATCATGCCCTTATCACATGCCGCAGAGATTTTCGGGTCAATCGGTAATTTTTCCAGAACTTTTAGATTATGATTATTAGCTATTTCTTCAATATGACTATCGCCAAATATATGGTAGTCTTTTCCGTTATCAGGACATGTAAAATATGACATATTTTCTACCAAACCAATAATAGGTATATTCATCATTTCAGCCATCTTAACAGCTTTCGATACAATCATTGATACTAGCTCCTGTGGTGAAGTTACGACAATAATTCCATCAACAGCTATCGATTGAAACACGGTAAGCGGAACATCACCAGTTCCCGGCGGCATATCAATAAACATGAAATCTACATCATTATATATAACATTCGTCCAGAATTGCTTGACCGTACCAGCAATAATCGGCCCTCTCCAAACTACTGGATCAGTGTCGTTTTCCAAAAGTAAATTAACAGACATGATATCAATACCAGTCTTACTTTTAACAGGGAGTAAGCCAAACTCACTGCTTATAGCTTTTTCCTTGATACCAAATGCTTTCGGAATAGAAGGCCCTGTAACATCCGCATCAAGGATGGCGGAATGATAACCCATTCTATTCATGGTAACTGCAAGCATGGAAGTTACAAGGGACTTGCCGACTCCTCCTTTGCCACTGACAACACCGATGACTTTTTTTACGCTACTCATCTCATTTAACTTCTCTAAGAAATCGGTTTTCTGCTCTTTTCTTTCTGCACAATCC
>JAEWDX010000001.1 GCA_023389895.1 Bacillota bacterium | reverse complement strand
GTAATAAGGTGCTTTTGGTGTTTGGGCAATTTCACTCATGACTTTCCTCCGATAAAATAATTATTTGGGTGTTAATACATTTTGTTAAACTCTTCTGCCAGTTCAGTTTACAAGTATAAGCAGAAAGCTGTAGTTTATCATTCGTGTCAGTCACAGAAAACAGGCATGATTTCACCAACATATTTTTCTTATTCGATGCTTTATTCTCATATTCCTTGCTGTCTAAGTAACGAAACCAAGCCAAATAATTTTGCAAATATTTAGTTGCAACACCATTAAAGCGGTCCATCCATTTCTTCAAGCGGCTGTGGTAGCTGTTTACGTTTTGGATATGGCGCACGCCTTTCACACGTTGTTTTCCATCCGACTTGAATCGGTAATGAGCCAAGCCTTTTGAATTCGCATAGGAACTGAATGCTCTCCACTAATCAGTGCATAGCACGTTTGAGTCAGATATATGACCACCAATCGCTTCATCCAATTTTGTAGTCCGAATACGTCCACGCCGAAGTACGCCAGAGTAAGTCATTTTCTGACGGTCACGGGCAACGAGTACACATACTTGGTCATTACTAATACCACGATATTTGGCTTTTCCACCGCGTTTACGTGGCTTACGATCGGCTATATTCCGTTTGCCCTTTTCGGAGAATAAGAAATACGTTTCATCCATTTCAACGATTCCTTGGAACGCTTTAGTTGGAATCTGCTTTAGAGCGGCAAGAATCTTATGTCGCCAGTAAAACAAGGTGACGTGCGTGACTTCACCATTTAACTGCTCTGCACATTTTCTCAGTGAATAACCCTCAATCATCCATTCAATAAAACGAATCCAAATATGAGGTCTCCTCGTTCGTTTCAGAGGGGTATTTGTAAGGTCATTGAACGTTTGGCGACAGGACTTACAACGGTAACGTTGACGTTTAACCTCTCCAGTACGGGATTTTACAACGTACTTCCCAAATCGCACAACAGAATGGTTTTTGCAATGCGGGCAAACGAGTCCCTCTTTATGCTTCTGCTCTTGAATTTCATCAATCGCTCGAACTGGAACCGCCACACCCTTGGTTCGGGACTGCAAAAAGTAGATAAGCTCTCGCTTACCATTATCGTCCAATGTATCAGCAAGTCTCTTCAGTTCCTTTAAATCCATGGGTAAATCATCACCGAACAGTGATATTACCCTAATTATAGAATATTAGTTCGTATATATCAAATATCAACAACAAAGTTTAACATAGCCTTAATTTTAAAATCTCAAACACACATACCCCCGTCTTAAAATTAGGACGGGGGTAAAACAAAGTTGTTTAATTTTTGATAAAAAAACTACTTCACCAAACGAAAAAGTAACAATAAAGCCGTTTAAAAATCCAAGTTTTATTCCATAATAGCGCCCGATAATGGAGTAACACAAAATGTTCTCAATCTTAAAATCGATTAATTCTTCTTTCACTACCCTCCTATAGTTTCAATGATTTTTTTTACAAATTTAGTTAAAGGTAGGTTGACCTGTTTGTAAAATTCTATTTTTATGCCAGTCTTGATATAGTTCATGGGATTTTAAATTATCCCATACTTTTTTAACGCATAATGAATACCATCTTCACTAGACTTTTTGGTAACAAAGTCCGCAATACTTTTCAATTTTTCATTTCCATTCCCCATTGCTATACCAAGTCCAACTAGTTCCAACATGTCAATATCATTTTCTCCATCACCGAAAGCAATGGCTTCTGATTTATCTAGCCCAAAGAATTCTAAAGTTTTCATGATAGCTAAGGACTTAGACACATTTTCCTGCAAAACATTTAACACATATGGATGCCATCTTTTAAATGTTAAGTTTGGAAACTTTTGTAAGTACTTCTCAACAGCCTCATCACTTGCAAATAAACACAATAAAAATACCTCTTGTTTATGAATTAAACGATTAGTAATAGGATAATCATCGAGAAATAATGTTTCCTTCAAGGCTGTTAAGATTTCGTCCTCTTTAACACCATTCATATAAAGTTCTTCAGTATAAAATGACAAACCGTTTTTCTCCGACTGGGCAAAATCCATTACTTCTAAGATAATATTCTTTTCCATTGGTACTTTATGAATCACTTTTTCCTTGTGTTTTACGTACCCGCCATTTGCTGTTATAAAGGTTTCTATACCTAAGTCCATTAATTCATTACACATCGATAATGGTCTTCCTGTAGCAGCAACAACGTTTACTCCTTTGCTTTTTAAGATTTTTATAGCTTCAATAGTAGAAGTTGGAATGCTGCCATCTTCGTGACCTGTTATAGTTCCATCAACATCGAAAAATACAATTTTAAAAACCATTTTAGAACCCCCTTTGTTCTAATCAAATGAATCAAGCACTTTATTAGAAAATTGTACCAAATTTATTTATTATTGTTAAAATTAATAATAGATTTCATTTAGGAGGGACTATAGTGGCCCTCCAAGGAATATTAAACAGGAAATCTATAAGAAAATATATAAGACCGTGCAAGTATTAAAATTAAGTATCACTTCTTATTCCACAAAATGGCCCGATTGTTGAATAACATGAATAGAGTTTATTAAACAACTTTATTATTGACTCAACTTTCGCACACTGAAATAGGCAGATATGCCTTGATATAGTTAGGCAAGCCTGCGATCTATTGTTGTAGTTGACTTTTGATTAACTTTTGAATTTTCTTGTTACTCTCTTTAAGGGTATCTTCGAGAAGCTCGATTGGGCTATTGCTGAAGCGCAATAGCCCAATCGAGGTCACTGATTTCATCACAAAGTTCATAAAACATACCGCCTAGTGTTCTTTGGTCCGTGCTACATCGGTTTTGCCAGGACAGAACAAGGTAGCCTGTAAAGACGATCGTTGTATGACTAATTAAGGAATCATAAGAACGACCTTGAAACTCCTTTTGGAGTTTTAACAAAGATTTCGTCGTTTTGAAAAAGATTTCAATATCCCATCTTATGCCGTATATTCTAATGATTTCTTGGTCACTTAACGTACAGTCTGTACTTAAAATAGCTAGCCACTCGCTCTTTTTATTACGGTTGCGAACGAAGACCACTTTGATTGGA
>JAEWDX010000380.1 GCA_023389895.1 Bacillota bacterium | reverse complement strand
GTTGAAATCCCTTCAACAGAAGGAAAGCTGCTTTCACAGCTGAAAAAGGAGACAATCCTTCGTACATTATCTTTTCATGAGGAAAAGCAATTATATGAATGCAGCGGTTATTTTTTAGCTGATCATCAAATTGCAGGACAATTAAATAAATACACATTGAGATAGGAGAATAACGACATCATGTTTTCAAAACTAACATACGGAGAAAAGCTACAGCCAATTGTCAATGAAATTGAGGTGAAAATTGCGAATGTGCTTCAACAGATCGATCAAAGAATTGATGTCAATCAATTCCGCGTCTTAAGTAGTTTTCAAAATCATAAGGTAAGTGATTCTCACTTTACCCCGACTACAGGCTATGGGTATGATGATAACGGCAGAGACACGCTTGAGGAAATTTATGCAGAAGTATTTGGTGGGGAAGCGGCACTTGTTCGGCCGCAAATTGTCTCAGGAACACATGCTATTTCCATTGCCTTATTTGGCATATTACGACCAGGGGATGAGCTGCTTTATATAACGGGTAAACCTTATGATACACTTGAAGAAATTGTTGGGATTAGAGGGAACGGAGTTGGCTCTCTGAAGGAATTTGGAATTACCTATAATAGTGTTGATTTATTGGAGAGTGGCTATGTTGACTATGAGGCGATTGCAAGAGCCATAAAGCCGAATACGAAAATGATTGGCATTCAACGTTCAAAGGGCTATGCGACAAGACCGTCTTTTACGATTGCACAAATTAACGAAATGATTCAATTTGTTAAGGAGATTAAATCAGACGTAGTCGTTTTTGTTGATAATTGCTATGGTGAATTTGTTGAAGAACAAGAACCATGTCATGTCGGTGCCGATTTAATGGCAGGCTCCTTAATTAAAAACCCGGGTGGTGGACTGGCGAAAACTGGTGGTTATCTTGTCGGGAAAGAAAAATTCGTTGAAGCCTGTTCTTATCGGTTAACATCCCCTGGACTTGGTGCAGAGGCTGGTGCTTCCTTATATAGCTTGCAGGAAATGTATCAAGGCTTCTTTATGGCGCCACATATTGTTGGCCAGGCATTGAAAGGTGCCGTGTTTACCGCCGCTATTTTAGAAAGGCTTGGAATGAATCCATCACCTAAATGGGATGCTGAAAGAACAGATTTAATTCAGTCTGTCCAATTTAATGACCGTGACAAAATGATCGCCTTTTGCCAAGCGATTCAATATGCTTCACCAATTAATTCCTATGTCACACCATACCCAAGTGCAATGCCAGGATATAAGGATGAAGTGATAATGGCAGCGGGTGCGTTTAATCAAGGGGCAAGCATTGAATTGTCAGCTGATGGCCCAATTAGACCGCCGTTTACTGCGTATGTGCAAGGTGGCTTAACCTATTCCCATGTGAAAATCGCCATTTGTATCGCATTAAACGGATTAGTAGAAAAGGGATTAGTTGAGCTTTAATAAAGGATTAAGAGTCGTTGGAATGACGGCTTTTTTCTTTTTCGAAAGAATATGTTAGAAAACCTAACATCATATTGACAATAAACCTAACATCATTTATATTTATTTTTATAATAAAAAAAGGAGAGGAAATAAGGTGACTGGAAGCAAGATTCGTCGTTCCATGCCGCTTTTTCCAATTGGACCTGTTATGCAATTAACCGAACTATCAGCAAGACAAATTCGGTATTATGAAGAGCACCAATTGATTTCTCCAGCTAGAACAAAAGGAAATCAAAGAATGTTTTCCTTGAATGATATTGATAAACTCCTTGAAATCAAAGATTTAATCGATCAAGGAATGAATATGGCAGGGCTTAAACGGATTTTAGCTTTAGAAACTAGGCTAGTACCTGAAGAAGAAGGAAAGAAAGAACGAGAATTATCAAATGGTGAAATCAGAAGGATTTTGCGCAAGGAAATTGTTCGAGTAGGAAGGTTTAATGTATCATCACCACATGGAAATGGGAATGCTTTTTCCCATTAGAACGAATGTTTTACATTTAGGAGGAACCTATTAATGGGTAAATTCACAAAGGAAGATATTAGAAGAATTTCAGAGGAAGAAAATGTTAAGTTTATTCGCCTGCAATTTACAGATATTTTAGGAACGATTAAAAATGTTGAAATTCCGATTAGTCAACTTGAGAAAGCATTAGATAATAAAATGATGTTTGATGGTTCCTCGATTGAAGGATTTGTGCGAATTGAAGAATCAGATATGTATTTATATCCTGATTTAGATACATGGGTAGTATTTCCATGGACAGCTGAGAAGGGAAAAGTTGCGAGGCTAATTTGCGATATTTATACTGCAAAGGGCACTCCATTCAATGGAGATCCTCGAAGCAATTTAAAGCGATTATTGAGAGAAATGCAGGAAATGGGCTTTTCTAATTTCAATTTAGGGCCTGAGCCTGAATTTTTCTTATTTAAATTAGATCAATACGGCAATCCATCATTGGAACTAAATGATAATGGCGGCTATTTTGATTTAGCCCCAACGGATTTAGGGGAAAATTGCCGCCGTGATATTGTTTTGGAGCTTGAGGAAATGGGCTTTGAAATTGAAGCGTCTCACCATGAGGTTGCGCCTGGTCAGCATGAAATTGACTTTAAATATGCAGATGCGTTAACAGCATGTGATCAAATTCAAACGTTTAAATTAGTTGTTAAAACGATTGCTCGTAAACATGGCCTACATGCAACATTTATGCCGAAGCCATTGTTTGGTGTAGCTGGATCTGGTATGCATTGCAATGTTTCGCTGTTTAAAGAAGGGATTAATGCTTTTTACGATGAAACAGGGGATTTACAGTTAAGTGAAGTTGCGCGCCAGTTTATCGCTGGAATATTAAAGCATGCACCAAGCTTTACAGCTGTTACAAATCCAACTGTTAATTCATATAAGCGATTAGTTCCAGGCTATGAAGCGCCATGCTATGTTGCCTGGTCAGCACAAAATCGCTCTCCGCTTGTACGTATCCCATCTTCAAGAGGCGTAAGCACAAGGGTTGAGGTACGCAGTGTCGATCCAGCGGCGAATCCGTATTTAGCGATGGCGGTTCTTTTAAAAGCAGGGCTTGATGGAATTAAAAACAAATTAGTTCCTCCACCATCAGTCGATCGCAATATTTATGCAATGAGTAAAGAAGAGCGAATATCAGAAGGTATTGTTGACCTGCCATCAACATTAACGGAAGCATTAGAAATATTAAAGGCAAGTGACGTGATCGTTTCTTCGTTAGGCGACCATATTTTCGAGCATTTTGTCGAAGCAAAGGAAATTGAATGGGAAATGTTCCGTACGCAGGTGCATCCGTGGGAGCGGGAACAATATATGAGTATGTATTAAATTCTTAAACCGTTGGGGCTGTAAGCTCTAGCGGTTTTTTTGTTGTGGGCAATTCTTAGTTATTCTTAATGAAATATCATATGCCCACAAAATGCCCACAAAAAAATATTAAAATTATTCGAGGACATTTTTCATATGCTCTTTGAATTTACTTATTCGATCTATTTCGATTTTATTTGAAAAACGCTGTTGAGATACTGAAAGGAAAGGGTGATAAATAATGACAAAAATTTTCATTGATCCAGGACATGGATTCATTTAACTATTATTAATTAATCGTATATAAACTAAAGAATCTACTGTTTAAATCAAAACTTTTAAATAGTAGATTTATTTATTTTTTCTTTGATAATTAACCGGTATACATTGAATAAGACATATTTGGTATATTCCCTAGTATTGGTTTTGTGGAGGGTCTGCCTTTTTAGGGTTGACTGTGGTAAGAAAAGATGATACTCTACTTATACAAACCGGTAGTCGGTTTTGAAAGGAGGCTATCTATGGGACGCAACAAATACCCTGAACAAACGCTTGAAAAAATACTAAGTACTTCTTCACAGCTATTTATTGAAAAGGGTTATGAGCAGACAAGTATACAAGACATTATGGAGGCACTACATATTTCAAAGGGTGGAATTTATCATCACTTTAAATCGAAAGAGGAAATTTTGGGGGCAGTCTTAGAAAGACGCTCGCAATCTGTTTACGAGTTTTTAAGCGACCTCATGCAAAATACAACTGCGCAAAATGCAAAAGAGAAGCTCAAAAAAATATTACTGCATATTGCAACTGACACAGAAACCCACGCACTTGATCTTGTTTTGGGTTTACAGATTAAAAATCCACACTTCGTTGTAAGTGGTATTCAGAGCTGTGTCAACCTGGATGCACCCATTATAAGTAAACTAGTAGCCGCTGGAGTGGAGGATGGTTCTATCCATACAGATGATCCAGAGTTGTGTACGGAAGTCTTTTTGTTGCTTCTGAATTATTGGACAAATCCCATTCTATTTGTCAGGGATTCTTCCCAAACACAGAAACGATTAAATTATTTGAGCTCTATCATGTGCAAACTGGGGTTAGATATTATAGATGATGAATATATAGCTATAGTGATGAATGCTTACGATAAAATGAGCAGTTTCAGAGGATGAAAAATACAGCCTAAAATAGCTGCCGTAAAAGCAGTTATTTTTAAGTCCATATTCAAACCGCTAGTCGGTCTTTAAGGAGGGAAATATGAATACCAAAATAGCAGTAGAGACAAAAAATCTGTGCAAGGTATTTGATGGGAAATCGGTATTAAATCATCTTGAAATCAGGGTGGATCAGGGTGAGATTTACGGTATATTAGGCACAAATGGTGCAGGGAAAACAACTCTCCTCAAACTCATAGCCGGACTCCTTGAGCCAACGGAGGGCGGAGCTTATGTGTTGGGCGAAAACTCATGGGAACAAAGAGATAAGGTACTAAGTAATATTGGGAGCTTAATTGAAGTGCCATACTTTTATGAGCATTTATCGGCATCGCAAAATCTCTCTATCCATCTTGAATATATGGGGGTAAGTGCTGATATTGGTAAGGTGCTGAGGGATGTCGGACTTTCTGATACGGGAAATAAACCTGTATCTAAATTCTCACTCGGTATGCGACAGCGTTTGGGCATTGCCCGAAGTATCATCCATAGACCTAAAATACTGCTGCTTGACGAACCGATTAACGGACTTGACCCCTTTGCGATCAGAGAGATGCGTGAGTTATTTATTTTACTCAAAAATAAAGGTATGACTATACTGCTCTCAAGTCATAATTTGAGCGAGATTGAACAGACTGTTGAGCGTGTACTTGTAATTGCAAATGGAACTTTAATTGAGGTAGGAAATATGGAGGACCTTAAAAATACACACCAAAACAATTTGGAAAATTATCTGATAGGAAGATTGAGTGGAGGAAAATACAATGATTAAGTTAATTGGTTTAGAGCTACGGCGAAACAAAATTAGCACCTTTCTCATTGCAAGCCTTATTATCGCAGTCGTTATTCTTGGATTTACCTTTTTGTTCGGTTATGGTCCTCAAATAGAAGCTTCAAGAGGAGTAATGCCCAACGATACAGCTTTTGAAATCTTTATGACTTGGAAAGGCTGTATTCCGCTGATAGGTACTTTATTTTTAGTATCCTTTGCTGTTATGTCAGCCATTATGAACGCAAAATTCACAGTTGAAGAATACGACGGAAAGAAAGCAATTCTTTTGTTCTCATATCCAGTCAAGCGGAGCCGGATATTGTTTGCCAAGTGCATTCTGGTTTTTGGCTTTACAAGTATTGCAATGTTTATCTGTAATATTGCAGTGGTTTCGTTTTTTGGTCTTATTTCAAATGCGGTAGGGATATTGCCGGAAACATTTACAACGAGCGAGTTTTTGTATCTCCTAAAATTCTCTGTTGTGCTATCATTGCTTGCTTCATCGGTAGGACTTGTAGCACTGCGTATTGGGTTCATTAAGAAATCGCTGTCAGCGTCAATTGTTTCAGCAATTATATTGGTCGGCCCCTGCGGCTCTTTGTTTTCAAAATTTCCTGATCACTCTTTTTCAATGATGTTGATTGGAATGGTCATTCTGCTTGTAATCGGACTTATTGTTTTTCTGGAACTACTGACAAAAGTGAACAAGATGGAGGCGGTGTAGTATGGAACATTACAAGCTATTTTGACACAGATATACCTTGGTAGTAGTTGGACACAACTTCCCGTTATTTGCCAACGGGCATCGTCCATATTGTTATACTCTTGTTTGAATTGAATCCAAGAGGTTTAACATAACATTCAGGGCTGTATCGTCTTATTATCAAAAACATATTTAAAACTCATTACAAAGAAGGAGGAAGAACGATGAGCGCTGGTTTTATTGTTGGGATTTGTATTGCGGCTGCTTTAATTGCAGTAGGGGCTATTTTTATGGGATTAGCAAAGATTAAAAGGAAGAAAAACAAATGGGCTGGATGGTTAATTGTAATTGGAGTAGCTGGATTAATTAGCGGTATCTTTAACTATTAAAGTATAGAGAGGGGAATATATATGAAGATGGACAAAACCAAGCAAAGGTAAGTGGCTTGTAACTAGGCGATATTTACGGACTACTCTAATACATGACTCTTTTCAGAAACTACATATTTATCGTTGGAGTGATTTACTATGAATACTGCAAAATCGGGAGCTACTCTTAGCTCGCAGAAAGGTATCGGACAGGTAAAGCGCATGCCGATCTTGATTTCTCTTATTATTGGAGCATTTTTCACTTTGTTGAATGAAACGCTACTGACCGTAGCCTTCCCCAAATTAATGGTTGAACTAGATGTAACAGCATCAACGTTGCAATGGGTATCAACAGGCTACATGCTCGTGGTAGCTGTGCTAATTCCAGCTTCAGCATTGCTGATTCAATGGTTTACAACACGACAGATGTTCCTAGGAGCGATGACATTGTTCATCATTGGTACACTCGTCTGCGGTATAGCACCACAGTTCTCTGTTTTACTGATCGGACGTGTGCTACAAGCAATAGGAACAGGGCTCATGATGCCTGTTTTAATGAATACGATCCTAGTATTGTATCCTCCAGAGAAGCGAGGTGCTGCCATGGGCAGCCTTGGGCTAGTGATGATGTTCGCTCCAGCGATTGGTCCTACGCTATCGGGTCTTATTTTAGAAGTATTAGAGTGGCGCTGGTTGTTTTTCTTAGTACTGCCCTTTGCGATCTTCTCCATTGTGTTTGCCTTTATCTTTCTCAAAAATGTATCCGAACCCAGCAAGCCACGAGTGGATGTCCTGTCTATTCTACTATCTACGATCGGCTTTGGGGGCATTGTCTACGGCTTTAGTAGCTCTGCTGACCTTGGTTGGGGGAGCCCTATCATCTACGGAACGTCCTTGGCTGGTATTATAGCACTCGTCTTATTCGTTATTCGACAGCTTCGTGTCAAAGAACCACTATTGGAACTACGCGCTTTTAAGCATCGGATGTTCTCGTTAACTACAATATTACTCTTTATTATGACAATGACGTTATTTTCTGCGACATCGCTGTTACCGTTTGTGCTCCAAGGGGCGCTTGGCTTAACCGTCTTTGCTACAGGCCTCCTGATGCTGCCTGGCGGCTTGTTGAACGGGCTGATCTCTCCGATTATGGGCAAGCTGTTTGATCGTGTTGGACCACGTAAACTCATCATTCCGGGAACGGGTATCATCGCCATCATCATGTGGTGCTTAACTCAAGTAACCGTAGAGACGTCTAAGCTGACCTTCCTGTTGTTGCATATCTGCTTAATGGTTGCACTAACGATGATTCTGGTGCCTGCTCAGACCAATGGACTGAATCAGCTTCCGCGCCAATATTATCCGCATGGCACCGCAATTCTGAACACGCTACAGCAGGTTGCAGGTGCAATCGGTGTAGCTCTTTTCATCAGTGTGATGTCTTCTGGGCAGCGCAGTTTTCTGGCTAAGTCTGCTGATCCAAACGCACAGATACCAGAATCCATCGTAGCTGGCGTACATAATGCCTTTCTTATCGGCTTCGGCTTCGCAGTTCTGGCATTCATCGTCGCTCTCTTTACGAAGCGCTCACAAGCACCAGAGGAGTAATCTGCAATAGTTCGAGCACATGGAGAAAAATACTACGACAGCCAGAAGAAGATTTCTATATTGTAGGAGCAAAAAGTTATGGACGTGCACCCACATTTCTAATGGCAACAGGTTATCAACTTTAAAATGCATAAATGAAATTAAAGAAATGCTATCTATTAGTTAGTGTTTATGTTATTGAAAACCGTAAACTGAAAGTAGAATTTCGGTTTACGGTTTAATTCTGTAAAATGTATCCGATTACCGACTTTGGAATATTATAAATAATTCTCTAATAATAGATAATATACTATAAAAAAATAGTTAAAAGAAGAAGCAGCTATTGTTATTAATCGTCTCAGAAGCAATCTTTTAAACTCGAATACAAAGTAGACAACTTGAACATCTCCCTTTTAGTTTCGAAATAATGTAGAATGTAGTAGAAATAGAAAATGAAGGGAGATGTTCAAGTCTTGAAAAAAAGATTAGTATTATTTTTAGCTCTGTTACTTGCGTTTATGCCATCTATAACAGATGTAAGCGCACATTCGGGGAATTTAGATGGTTCAAAAAATACCGTTGAAGTTTATATCGATGGTGTAAAACAATCATATGATCAACCTCCAATTATTGAAGATGGCCGCGTGTTAGTTCCTTTTCGTGGTGTTTTTGAAGCGTTAGGAGTAACCGTCCAATGGGATCAAAAAACACAAATGATTATCACTGATAGGAATGGTCACAGAATGCAAGCAGTTCCTGATAAAATTGTAAATGGACGCGCACTTGTGAAATTGCGACATGTTAGTGAAGTATATGGGGCAACTGTTGATTACGACTCTGTAAATCGAATAGTAAAGATTACATCAAATTTATAGAAGTGCATTCAATAAAAAGGCCCTTACTCACTGAGTGAGGGCCTTTTTTATCTTATTCTAAATTATCGATAGCGTATTGCGCTTCTTCCGGAGTGAATTTTTCCCCGTATTCCGAAATCAATTGGTCGTAAATAGCCGAATCTGACATACTCATCATTCCTGCGTATGTTTGTGCTTTTTTCAATGCGTTTTCTTTCCAATCATAAACAATGTTATCGATGGCATATTGAGCAGCTTCCGCAGGGAAATTCTCACCGTATTCTGATGTTAATTGGTCGTAAATACCTGCCTTTGACATGTGCATAGTTTTTGCGTATATTTCCGCTTTCTTTAACGCCGATTTATGTTCCCTAGGGACACTTTCCGCTTTTGCCTTGGCTTCAGCCTCATCTTTAGCTTTTTCTTCGGCAGCGGCTTTTTCTTCTTCTTCCTTTGCTTCTCGAGCGACCTTTTCTTCAGGAGTTTCTTCTTTTTCAATAGGTTTAGCTACTGTTTCTACCGCCTTTTTGGGTTCTTCTTTTGGTTGCTTTGCGGTTTCCGGTGCAGGGTCCCCCATTGATACTCCAACTATCATTAATACTAAACCAGATATAAGTATTGTAAAAAAACGTTTCTTGGTAAAGGTTTTCTTGATTAGTGTAACGATTAGATAAATAAATGAGCCGAAAAATAATAAAATACCAATGAAAAATAATAGCATGTCCATGTTTCTTACCCTCCCTAGTAAATTTATCCTACTCAATATTACCAATAATAGAATATTTAGGGAAGATGTTTTATAAAAGAAAAAGGGAGTTCGAACAATTACGCTCGAAGCTCCCATGTGATTACGTATAAAAATTGCCCATAAACCACCCATAAAAGTTTTATCTGATTTGCTTTATTTTGATTTCTTAATTATTTCTCGTTTGAATCACAAGAAGGAAGAAACCTAAAAGATAAAAAAGATGACCCCTGTTCAATACAGAAATCATCTACTTAAAACTGCCTAGGCTTTTTTAAAATGTCCTTTACAAAGGGTACAATTTAGTTGGTATCAGGGCTTTTTTGTTTGTCGGGCAGATATAAAATATTGAATTTTATATCTGCCCGATAATTGCCCGATTTTATTTCATAAAAATTATTCGAGTACATTTTTCATATGCTGTGGACGGAGAAGGAAATGTTCCGGTACAAACGACCAATTATCTATCGATGATGAAGAACCTAAACTTCAGGTGGTTAAATTTCAATAAATTCCTGTAAGTTTTTTTCGGTGTAGTCATTTAACCTTTTAATAGACAGTGGAGAAGTATGTTCGAATATTTCATGAAGTGATTTGATAGATTTCTTAAGTTCTTCATTTTGATCTAGGTGCTCACGTGTGACTGTAAAACTTTCTAATGAATGAGGGTGATTATGCTGTTTAAGTTCTTGTTCAATTTTTTCAAGGAGCAAAAGCATGTTTTCATCTTTAAAATACCTTAGACTAGCTTTGAGTGCTGCCCAAGTTATAGGTTGAGCCATAAAGTAAGCACTCCACCAATAAAATTCTTTAAGTGATTTACTTACATGGTTGTAATAGACATAAAACATAAATAACGATCTTTGCCCTTCGGTTAATTGATTGTAAAATTGTTCTCTATATTTAGTGAAATCATCTTGTGATGCGACTTCCCTTTTATAATGCTTAATAAGTGGTTCAAAGCACTTCTTACTAAGGTCAGTACATGTCAATAAATCAATATCTTGTTTATTAATTCTAATTAGCAAATATAATCACACTCCTATCCAAATTATCCAACATTTAGAATAAAATTAATTGATTTTATAACAAGGTAACAAGCAGAGGTGAGTCAAGATAAAAGTATAATATTGTAAAATTGTTTTTTAACCTTCATTAGAAAAAATCTTTCCAGATTATATTATCTCAAAATGTGGACATGAAAATCAAAGATAATTATTGATAGATATCATACAAGGATTATAAATCTAATATACGGAAGAAGAGGGGCTTGTGGCAACGTCGGTACTTGCTAGTCATGTGCTTCGAAAACGTGTTACATACCATGCTTCATTGTAATTGTCTTTAAAAAACGGTCCCAAAATGACAAATCATTTCAGAACCGTTTTCACAAAAGATATATTAGTGAATATACCGATACACACCAATTACTTTTCCTAAGATTGTTACATTGCGTAGAATAATCGGCTCCATAGTTGAATTTTCGGGTTGGAGTCGAATATAATCCTTTTCTTTAAAAAATCTTTTTACAGTCGCTTCGTCATCCTCTGTCATTGCGACAATAATTTCTCCATTACTTGCTGTGCTTTGCTGCTTTACAATGACATAATCTCCATTTAATATTCCAGCCTCGATCATACTTTCTCCCATTATTTCAAGCATGAATACATTTTCATCTGAAGGGACAAATCTTTCTGGAAGCGGGAAGTAGTCTTCAACATTTTCGATTGCCGTAATTGGCAGTCCAGCTGTTACCTTTCCGACGATAGGAATATTGACAACATTAGTGGAAGGCTTCGCTGAATGATCTAAATCTAGAATTTCAATCGCACGTGGTTTTGTAGGGTCTCTCCGAATTAATCCTTTACTTTCTAATCGCTCAAGATGTCCATGAACAGTGGAGCTTGAAGCGAGTCCAACTGCTAAACCAATTTCTCTAACTGAAGGTGGATACCCCTTCGTCCTTACTTCGTCTTTAATAAAATTTAATATATCTTGCTGCCTTTTTGATACTTTCACCATCATAATCACACCTTTTATGATTTCTTACTATCATTATATCATCTTCAAAGAAAGAGGACAAACATAAGTTCGAATAATGTTGACAGGAAACAAATGTTCGGTTTATAATAAAAGCAAATAGGCGAACGTACATTCTTTGAGAGGTGTTATTAATGATAAAAATGATTTGGAAATCGTATTCTTATGCTATCATTCTATTTATAATAAGTTTGCTAATTGCACTAAGCTTTTATTTCCGGTTTAACATTTCGGATAACGATGAATTTATGACGGTTATTATTAATGAAGGAGATACGCTATGGGAGCTTGCTGAGGAGCTTTCTCCACATCATTCGTTAACAAATAATGAGTTTGTTCAATGGGTTGAACAAAACAATTCGATTTATGGTGATAGAATCTATCCAGGAGATAAACTTATTATTCCTGTAGCTGTTATTAACGAGGT
>JAEWDX010000344.1 GCA_023389895.1 Bacillota bacterium | reverse complement strand
GGTGTAATAAATGGAACAAACAGCGAAGAGTACAGAAACAACTAGTGAACAAAAACCATCCATTTATTCTTTGCAGCTAGGTGAATTAAAAAACTGGCTTACAGAAGTGAATGAAAAGCCGTTTCGTGCTGAGCAAATTTTTGATTGGCTATATGTGAAGAGAGTTTCTTCTTTTGAAGAAATGACGAACTTATCAAAAGGAATGCGGGATTCTTTAACGAATACGTTTACTTTAACGACACTCAAAACAATTATTCAACAGCAATCTTCAGATGGAACAATTAAGTTTTTGTTTGAACTTCATGATGGTTATTCGATTGAAACCGTTTTGATGAGACATGATTATGGAAATTCTGTCTGTGTAACAACACAAGTAGGCTGTCGAATTGGCTGTACATTTTGTGCTTCTACTTTAGGCGGCTTAAAACGCAATCTGGAGGCAGGAGAAATTGTTGCCCAAATTGTTAAAGTACAGAAGGCGCTTGATGAAACAAATGAGCGGGTTAACTCAATTGTTATTATGGGAATTGGTGAGCCATTTGATAATTATGAGCAAATGCTATCATTTTTAAAAATTGTTAATCATGATCGTGGTTTAAATATCGGAGCTCGCCATATTACTGTTTCAACGAGTGGAATTATTCCAAAGATTTATCAATTTGCTGATGAAAATCTGCAAATTAATTTCGCCCTTTCACTGCATGCACCAAATTCTGAACTACGCAGTCGTTTAATGCCGATAAATCGAGCCTATAAATTGCCTGATTTAATGGATGCTATCCGCTATTATGTTAATAAAACAGGTAGACGTATCAGCTTTGAATACGGATTATTCGGTGGAGTTAATGATCAAGTTGAACATGCGGAGGAGCTTGCAAGATTAGTGAAAGGAATTAAATGCCATGTTAATTTAATTCCTGTAAACTATGTACCAGAAAGGGATTATGTAAGAACACCGAGGGAGAAAATTTTCCAATTTGAAAAAACATTAAAAAGCCATGGAATTAATGTAACGATTCGCCGAGAGCAAGGCCATGACATCGATGCGGCATGTGGACAACTTCGTGCAAAGGAGCGAAAAGAGGAGACGAGGTGACAAGATGAAAGCTGTTTATAAAACAGACAGAGGTAAGATTCGGCAACATAATGAAGATAATGGTGGTATCTTTATGAATCCAAGCAGTCAACGCCTGGCGATTGTGGCAGATGGTATGGGTGGACATCGCGCTGGTGATGTTGCGAGTGAAATGGCTTTACAGCATTTACAGACGCTTTGGGAAGAAACAGGTAAGATTCAGACTGCTGATGAAGCAGAGGAATGGCTAAAAGTGAATGTGGAAAAGACAAATTGGCTATTATTTGAGCATGCGAAGACAAATTCAGCTTGTGAAGGTATGGGTACAACGGTTGTAGCTGTGATCTGTACGGATCGCTTCGTTAGTATTGTAAATGTTGGTGATAGTCGTTGCTATATTTTAAATGAAAATGGGTTTCAACAATTAACAGACGATCACTCACTCGTAAATGAATTAGTTCGTTCAGGGCAAATCTCTAAAGAGGATGCACTTCATCATCCAATGAAAAATGTTGTTTTAAGGGCGCTTGGTACGGAAGAGACTGTAAATATGGACATAAGAACGATCATTTTTGAAGAGGAAGATCAGTTGCTTCTCTGTTCAGATGGACTTTCTAATAAAGTTTCTGAAATGGAGATGAGTGAAATACTTAAAAGTGAGCGAAATTTAGAAGTGAAAGCAAATGAACTTGTTGAGCTTGCAAATAAACACGGTGGGGAAGATAATATTACGCTTATCATCGTTCAGTATTTAGAGCAGCCTCGAAATGGTGATGAATTATGATGATCGGAAAGCGAATAAGCGGTCGTTATAAAATTCTTGAAATTATTGGTGGAGGTGGAATGGCTAATGTCTACCTCGCTCATGATATGATTCTTGATCGTGATGTTGCTCTTAAGATGCTTCGTCTCGATTTCGCTAATGATGAAGAATTTATTCGCCGTTTTCATCGAGAGGCCCAATCAGCAACAAGTCTTGCCCATTCGAATATCGTTAGTATATACGATGTTGGAGAGGAAGATTCAATTTATTATATTGTCATGGAATATGTTGATGGACAAACTTTAAAGCAATATATCCAACAAAATAGCCCACTGCAAACCGAAGATGTTATTGAAATTATGAAGCAGCTGACTTCTGCTATTTCCCATGCCCATCAAAATCATATCATTCATCGCGATATTAAGCCCCATAATATTTTACTTGACCGGCAAGGAAATGTGAAAATAACAGATTTTGGCATTGCGATGGCGTTAAGCTCAACAAGTATTACCCAAACAAATTCTGTTATTGGTTCTGTTCACTATTTATCGCCTGAACAAGCTAGAGGTGGAATGGCGAATCGAAAATCAGATATTTATTCATTAGGAATTGTTATGTTTGAGCTATTGACTGGAAGATTGCCGTTTTCAGGTGAATCAGCTGTTTCGATTGCCCTGAAGCATTTACAATCCGAGACTCCTTCTTTACGAAGGTGGAATCCATCCATTCCACAAAGTGTCGAAAATATTGTTTTAAAGGCAACTGCAAAAGATCCATTTCATCGTTATAATAATGTCGAAGAAATGGAAGATGATTTATCGACAGCACTCTATTCGGATCGGATAAATGAAAACAGATTTATTGTTCCAGTAGATAATGATGCAACAAAAGCAATCCCGATTATTACAGATGAACATAAATACGGTAATATTGAGGAGACCGTTGTTCATGATAAGAATGTAAAAGCTGGACAAAATCATGAAAAGCAAAAGCCACAGAAGGAAAAGAAAAAACGAAAAAAATGGCCAGTAGTATTAGTATCCATTTTTTTTAGTTTAATTATTCTCATCATATTAGCAATAACCGTTTTACCAAATTTATTATCGCCGAAAGAAGTAGCTGTTCCAGATGTAACGGGTAAAGAAATTGAGGTTGCTATAAAGGAATTAGAGAATGCTGGCTTTATAATGGGTGAACAAATTCCATTATTAGATGAGGATTTTCCAGAAGGTCAAGTGATCAAAACAGATCCGAAAGCAGAAAAACTTGTTAAAGAAGGATCAGAGATAACCATTTATGTAAGTAGCGGCAAGGAAAAGTTTGAGTTAGATGATTATACTGGACAGCTTTTTGATGATGTCGTTGCTTTATTAGCAAGAGAAAATTTTATGCCTATCAAGAAAAATGAAATAACTGATGAGAAGGAACCAGCAGGAACAATCCTCGCGCAAAATTACAATAAAGGGGACGAAGTTGTCCCAGAAGAAACGGAATTATCCTTTACCGTTAGTAAAGGCCCGGAGCTAATAACATTAAAGGATCTGAAAGATTATAACAAAAAAGCATTACAAGTTTATGAGGATTCAACGGGCTTAGTCATAGAGATAACGAAAGAGGATTATCATGAAGAAATTCCTGAAGGGTATGTCATCTCTCAGGACCCTGTAGCTGGAACGGAATTATCGAAAGGAAGCAAGGTAAGTGTCGTTATTTCAAAAGGGAAGAAAGAAATCCCGCCGAAAACAGTTTATAAAGAGGTCTTAATCCCTTATGAACCGGCTGAAGAAGGTCAGGAGCAAGAAGTGCAGATTTATATCGATGATATGAATCATAGTATGACAGAACCGTATGAAACACAGTATATTACCGAAAATTTTAAAATTCGTCTTGAACTGACGATTCCATATGGCCAGAAGGCTGGCTATCGGGTTATTAGAGATAATAAAGTCATTTCGGAAGAGGTTGTCCCATACCCCGAATAATAATTGAAGGAGTGTTGCTATGCCTGAGGGCAAAATTATAAAGGCGTTGAGTGGTTTTTACTATGTACTAAGCAACAATGAAATTATCCAATGCCGAGGTCGGGGAGTTTTCAGGAAAAATAAAATAACCCCACTTGTTGGTGATGAAGTTGTTTTTCAAGCAGATAATGTTAAAGAGGGCTATGTTTTAGAAATAAAGGAGCGGAAGAATGAGTTAGTACGCCCACCGATTGCTAATGTGGATCAAGCGATACTAGTTTTTTCCGCCGTTCAGCCTGACTTTAGTACGAGTCTACTTGATCGTTTCCTTGTTTTAGTTGAGTTTAATGAAATTAAGCCGATTATTTGTGTGACGAAGATGGATTTAGCGAATGAGGAGCAAACGGAGATCATTCGTACATTTGCTTCAGATTATCAAAAAATTGGCTATGATTTCTTGCTAACCTCATCAGAAACAGAAGAAGGAATTAAAGAGCTATTTCCTTATTTAAAAGGAGAAATATCGGTATTTGCTGGACAATCTGGTGTTGGCAAATCTTCCTTGCTCAATGCGATAAGACCCGAACTAGAGCTGAAAACAAACGATATTTCCTCTCATCTTGGTAGGGGAAAGCATACGACAAGACATGTGGAATTAATCGAAATTGGGAATGGGCTTGTAGCGGACACACCCGGGTTCAGCTCGCTTGAATTTACAAATATCGAAATGGAAGACTTGAATTTTTGTTTTCCTGAAATAAAAAGAAAGAGTGAAGATTGTAAATTCAGAGGCTGCCTTCATACCGTTGAACCAAAATGTGCTGTGAAAGCAGCAGTTGAAGCCAGAGAAATTCCACTTTATCGCTATGAGCACTATAAGATTTTTTTACAGGAAATTAAAGATAGAAAGCCGAGGTATTAACGATGGTAAAAATAGCTCCATCCATATTATCAGCAGATTTTTCTAAATTAGGTGAAGAAATTAAAGATGTTGAAAGGGGTGGAGCAGATTATATTCACGTTGATGTAATGGACGGACATTTTGTCCCGAATATTACAATTGGTCCCTTAATCGTGGAAGCAATCCGCCCTGTAACGCAATTACCCCTTGATGTCCATTTAATGATCGAAAATCCAGATCAATATATTGAGGCATTCGCGAAAGCAGGGGCAGATTATCTTACTGTTCATGTCGAAGCATGCAAGCATCTTCATCGAACTATCCATCTAATTAAATCATTTGGTGTAAAGGCTGGTGTCGTGCTAAATCCTGCAACATCCGTTAGTATGATCGAACATATTATTGATGATGTTGATCTCGTTTTGTTCATGACTGTGAATCCGGGTTTTGGTGGACAGAAATTTATCCATTCTGTTCTTCCGAAAATTAACGAGGTAAAAGAGCTGGCATTAGCGAAAGGTTTAGAGCTTGAAATTGAGGTTGACGGTGGAGTAAATGAAGAAACAGCGAAGCTTTGTATTGAGGCAGGGGCAAATGTTCTTGTTGCTGGTTCAGCTGTTTATAATGCGGAAAATCGTGCCAGCGCTATTGCTGCGTTAAAAGGGTAACTTTTGCTTAAGGGCAAAGTTTGTTAATAGGTGACGATGATGAAAATTAATATTTTAGGAGGCGGCCCGCTTGATTTGTTGCCGCCATTAACGAATTATCAATCAGATGAGGATTTATGGATCGGGGTTGATAGAGGAGTTTTTACCCTTCTATCAAGAGGGATTAAACCGATTCATGCTTTCGGAGATTTTGATTCGGTAACAGCTGATGAACTTTTAATAATTGAAGAAAATATCGAGGATTTGCAAAAGTTTAAACCTGAAAAAGATGAAACGGATATGGAACTGGCCCTTGTTTGGGCCCTGCAACAAAGTCCAGAGAAGATTCGCATCTTTGGTGCTACAGGCGGCAGGCTCGATCATTTTTTCGCGAATATCCAGTTGCTAATGAAACCGCTTTTAAATGATTATTTTGTTCCAATTGAAATTATCGACCGGAAAAACATCATCTTTTTAAGAAATTCAGGAAATTATTCTGTGAAAAAAATGGCATCCATGCAGTATATATCGTTTATCCCAATGACGACAGACATTCCCGATTTAACATTAGAGGGATTTAAGTATCCATTAAACAATCGCTATATTCCATTAGGCTCAACCTTATGTATAAGTAATGAACTTATTCATGATAATGGTCATTTTTCATTTTCTGCAGGCATATTATTGATTGTAAGAAGTAATGATTGAGTCAAAACTGACTAAGTACTTATCTTTTTTATTAGAATATGATGGTTGATGGATGTGTTAGTCGTGAGGAGGGACACGAGAAATGAAATTTTATACGATAAAACTACCGAGGTTTTTAGGTAGCATTGTTCGTGCCATGTTAGGAACCTTCAAAAAAAATTAATAATTCACGGAGAAAGCACCTAATTTAGGTGCTTTACTTTTTGTGAAAAAAATAAAAGACATCCAATTGGATGTCCCTACACATGATTAAACACGTTCAACTTTACCAGATCTTAGTGCTCTTGCAGAAACCCATACACGTTTAGGTTTGCCGTCTACAAGAATACGAACTTTTTGAAGGTTTGCGCCCCAAGTACGCTTATTAGCGTTCATAGCATGGGAACGTGCATTACCTGTAGTTGTTTTTTTACCAGTGACAACACATTTGCGTGGCATATTCATTTCCCTCCTTAAAACAATACTTTAATAATTTATCATACAACCTCTTTTAATGCAATAGTTGTCTTTCAAGAAAATTTCCTTGACATAGGCTTAGGGACAATAAGCTATAATAGAGAATAGAAGAATTACTTTAATTATTTGAATGCATATAGTAAAATGTTCTCTAGCAGATAATTAGTTTAAGACGTTTTCTTATTTTTATAAAGAGGGGGAACGAATAATGTCCATCGAATTAAAAACGAAATATGGGCAAATTGATATTTCAAATGATGTAATTGCCACAATTGCAGGTGGTGCTGCTATTGATTGTTATGGAATAGTTGGAATGGCTTCTAAAAACCAAATTAAAGATGGATTGACTGACATATTGAGAAAAGAAAATTTTACTCGCGGTGTTATTGTACGTCAAGAAGCTGAACAAGTACATATTGATATGTATATTATTGTGAGTTACGGAACGAAAATTTCTGAGATTGCTCATAACGTCCAATCAAAAGTAAAGTACACGCTTAATCAAACTGTTGGACTTTCAGTGGACTCGGTAAATATTTACGTTCAAGGAGTTCGTGTGACGAACCCGTAGTGAGGAGGAAAGATTTGTGTTAATCAAAGTTTTAGATGGAAAGCGTTTTGCAGAAATGGTCATTCAAGGTGCTAATCATCTATCTTCTAATGCCAAGCTAGTAGATGCTCTTAACGTATTTCCAGTTCCAGACGGTGACACTGGAACAAATATGAATTTGTCTATGACTTCCGGAGCGAAGGAAGTAAAGATTAATGTCCAAGCCCATATCGGCAAGGTTGGTATAGCACTTTCAAAAGGTTTGCTAATGGGAGCACGTGGAAATTCAGGGGTCATCTTATCCCAACTATTCCGTGGGTTTTCAAAGGCGATTGAACAAAAACAGGAGATTACAGGCGAAGAATTTGCCGCTGCATTAAATAATGGTGTAGAAACCGCTTATAAGGCAGTCATGAAGCCTGTTGAAGGTACGATTCTTACTGTTGCGAAAGATTCTGCGAAAAAAGCGGTCCAAGTGGCAAAGAAGGAAGAAAATATAATTACCATAATGGAAGCAGTCGTTAAAGAAGCAAAAGCATCTTTAGAGCGGACACCTGATCTGCTGCCTGTCCTTAAGGAAGTGGGGGTAGTCGATAGTGGTGGTCAAGGACTAGTCTTTGTTTACGAAGGATTTCTCGCTGAGTTAAAAGGTGAAGAACTCCCAGATTCACCAGCTGCACTTCCGAAAATGGACGACTTAGTAAATGCAGAACACCATAAGAGTGTTCAAAGCTTTATGAACACAGAAGATATTGTCTTTGGTTATTGTACAGAATTTATGGTAAAGCTAGAAAGCGAAAAGCTTGCGAAGCATCCATTTACAGAAGAGAAATTCCGTCAAGATCTAAGTGAACTTGGTGATTCTTTATTAGTCATTTCTGATGAAGAGGTTGTAAAAGTACATATTCATTCTGAGCAACCAGGAAATTGCTTATCATACGGTCAACGATATGGTAGCTTAATCAATATGAAAATTGAAAATATGAGAGAGCAGCATTCTAGTATTGTTGACGAGGTAAAAACCCCTCTTGTTTCTGGAGATGTTAAGAAATCGAAGGAATTAAAGGAATATGGGATTGTAACCGTTTCAATGGGCAGTGGGATTGCTGACTTATTCCGCAGTATTGGTGCAGATGCTGTCATTGAAGGCGGACAAACTATGAACCCAAGTACCGAGGATATTGTTAAGGCAATTGAAGAAGTAAATGCTAAACGGATTTTGATTCTACCTAATAATAAAAACATTATTATGGCTGCTCAGCAAGCAGCAGAAGTTTCAGAACAGGAAGTCATTGTCATTCCTTCAAAAACGGTTCCACAAGGTATGTCTGCCTTACTCGCTTTTAATCCAACAGCGGATTTATCACAAAATACTACTAGTATGACAGATGCATTGAAGCATGTAAAAACAGGGCAAATAACATTTGCAGTTCGCGATACAAATATCGACGGCTTAGAAATTGAGAAAGATGATTTTATGGGAATTGCGGAAAGTAAAATCATTGTCAAAAATAAAGATAAAGTACAAACAGCAGAAGACTTACTTGCCGGCATGATTGATGAAGATACAGAAATCTTAACGATCTTTAAGGGTGAAGATGCTACTGATGAGGATGTAGCAGCAATTGAAGGCTATATGAACGAGAAATTTACAGATGTAGAGATTGAAGTTCATAATGGCGAGCAACCGTTATATGCGTTTATTTTTTCAATCGAATAATCTAATAGAAAAAAGAAGGGGTTATTCCCTTCTTTTTTGACTATCAAAATAACTTTAGTTTATTCAAATAACGATTTACGGCGCTTGCGCGTTTTTTGAAGGGAGGGTAACGGAAAAAAGCTTTCCGTTTTTAAAAAGTGAATGAACTTATAAATACTCACGTATCGGCAATTAAAGGAATTGGAGAAGAAACGACTGCACTTCTAGCAGAAATGCATATTTTGTCAGTGAAAGATTTACTTGAACATTTTCCATATCGTTATGAGGATTATCGTCTGCGTGATTTAGAAGATGTAAAGCATGATGAGAAAATTACGATTGAAGGAAAGGTCCATAGTGAACCATCCATTATGTACTATGGGAAAAAGCGTTCAAGATTAACGATTAGAATTCTTGTCGATAGATATTTAATTCAAGCTGTCTTATTTAATCAGCCATACATAAAAAACAAATTAACAATCAACGAAACAGTAACAGTCACAGGCAAATGGGATCAACATCGCCAAACGATAGCGGTCAATGAAATTCATGTAGGTCAGCAAAGTAAAGGCAAAGATTTCGAACCCGTCTATGCTGTTAAGGGAGCTGTGACAGTAAAAGGGATTAGAAGATTTATAACGCTGGCCTTTAATCAATATGGCCATGCTGTCGTTGAAACATTACCGCGGAAATTCTTAACGGAATATAAGCTAATGGATCGAATAACAGCATTAAAAATCATGCATTTCCCCACGAATCAGCAGGAATTAAAGCAGGCAAGAAGACGATTTGTTTACGAAGAGTTTTTTTATTTTCAGCTGAAGATGCAAGCATTGCGAAAGGTAGAAAGAGAAAATTCAAAAGGAGCTGTTCAAAGCTATCAGCTTGAAAAAATAAAATCTTTTATTCATTCTCTCCCCTTTTCATTAACAAACGCGCAAAAACGTGTCGTTAACGAGATTCTCTCAGACTTGAAATCTCCATATAGAATGAATCGTCTCTTACAGGGGGATGTAGGATCAGGGAAAACAGCAGTTGCAGCCATTGGTCTCTATGCAAGTAAAACGGCTGGTTTTCAAGGTGCCTTGATGGTCCCGACAGAAATATTAGCTGAACAGCATGCCGAATCATTGAAAATACTCCTCCAGCCTTTTGACGTTCGCTGTGAACTATTAACAAGTTCAGTGAAAGGAAAACGGCGCAAAGAATTATTGCAGCAATTAAAAAATGGAGAAATTGATCTTTTAATTGGCACACATGCTCTCATCCAAGATGAAGTAGAATTTTATCGTCTAGGACTAGTAATTACTGATGAGCAGCATCGTTTTGGAGTCGAGCAAAGAAGAGTGCTGCGCGAAAAAGGGGAAAGCCCTGATGTACTTTTTATGACCGCTACGCCAATTCCCCGTACGCTTGCGATTACAGTATTCGGCGAAATGGATGTGTCGATTATCGACGAAATGCCTGCAGGGAGAAAAACAATCGAAACGTATTGGGCAAAAGAAGTTATGTTAGACCGCGTGCTATCCTTTGTGGCGAAAGAATTAAGAGCTGGTCATCAAGCATATGTCATTTGCCCGCTAATTGAAGAGTCAGATAAATTGGATGTGCAAAATGCCATTGATGTTCATAGTTCGCTAACACATTATTTTCAAGGACGTTTTCAGGTGGGCTTAATGCACGGTCGGTTATCAGCTGATGAAAAAGAGCAGGTTATGAAGGAATTCACAGCGAATCACATTCAAGTTCTTGTCTCAACAACAGTTGTTGAAGTTGGTGTAAATGTCCCAAATGCAACAATGATGGTTATTTATGATGCGGAAAGATTTGGACTTGCCCAATTACACCAACTAAGAGGGCGGGTAGGAAGAGGGGACGACCAGTCTTACTGTATTCTTTTAGCTGATCCGAAGACGGAAGTTGGAAAAGAAAGAATGAAAATAATGACGGATACAAATGATGGTTTTATTTTAAGTGAAAAGGATCTTGAATTAAGAGGACCAGGTGATTTTTTCGGTAAGAAACAGAGTGGTATTCCAGAATTTAAGGTAGCAGATATGGTGCACGATTATCGCGCGCTGGAAACGGCAAGAAAGGATGCGGCAGATCTTATTCAATCAGAAGCGTTTTGGAAGTCTCCGCAATACGAAAATTTAAGAAGCTTTTTACAAGATTCAGGTGTTCTTGAAGGAGAAAAGCTTGATTAATGTTTTTTTTGATTATATACTACTTTTAGTACCTAGTCATAATATCTCGGACGGTGTGATAAATGAGAAGAAATAAGAAAGATAGACAGCAATTATTATCGGCTACCATCAAGGAAAACCCTTTTATTACAGATGAGGATCTTGCTGAAAAGTTTTCCGTCAGTGTGCAAACAATTCGTTTGGATCGTTTAGAATTATCGATACCAGAATTGCGTGAAAGAATTAAAAATGTCGCTGAGAAAAATTTTGAAGAAGAAGTACGTGCATTGCCGATAGATGAAGTAATTGGAGAAATCATTGATATTGAATTGGATCATACAGCGATTTCGATTTTAGATATTAAAGCTGAACATGTTTTTAAAAGAAACCAAATTGCCCGTGGTCATCATTTATTTGCCCAAGCTAACTCGCTCGCTGTTGCTTTAATTAATGATGAACTCGCGTTAACAGCTAAAGCAAATATCCAATTTACTCGTTCTGTAAAGGAGAATGAAAGAGTAATAGCGAAAGCGAAAGCAGTTAAAAATGATGAGGAAAAAGGCAGAACGATTGTAGAAGTGACAAGCTTGGTGAATAATGAACTCGTTTTTAAAGGTGAATTTATCATGTATCGTTCAAAGGGCATACAGTAAAACGATAAATGCTCCTAAAATAAGATTATAAAGGATGTAACACGGCATGAAAATAGTTATTGATGCAATGGGAGGAGACCATGCCCCAAAGGAAATCGTCCTCGGGGCGATGAAAGCGGTCGAAGTATATAAAGATATTGACATTACCCTTGTTGGGGATGAACTGAAAATAAATGAATACTTAACAAACAAGAATCAGATTGACGTTATCCATACAGATGAAGTTATTTTGCCAACCGATGAGCCTGTGAGAGCGGTTAGAAGGAAAAAAAATGCTTCAATGGTTGTAGCAGCTAAAGAAGTGGCTGATGGAAAAGCAGATGCCTGCATATCTGCTGGAAATACAGGTGCATTAATGGCGGCGGGATTATTTGTTGTTGGCAGGATTGATGGGATTGAGCGTCCTGCGCTAGCGCCAACTTTGCCAACAATTGGCGGTGAAGGCTTTCTTCTCTTAGATGTAGGAGCGAATGCTGACGCGAAGGCAGAGCATTTGCTTCAATACGGAATAATGGGTTCAATTTATGCCGAAAAAGTGCGGGGAATAGTTAATCCTCGAGTTGGTTTGCTCAATATTGGCACGGAAGACAAAAAAGGGAATGAACTTACAAAAGAAGCATTTCAGCTTTTACAACAAGCAAATCTTCACTTTATTGGCAATGTCGAAGCACGAGATTTGCTTGACGGTGTTGCTGATGTCGTCGTTACCGATGGGTTTACTGGTAATATGGTTTTAAAAACGATTGAAGGAACCGCTCTTACTGTTTTTAAAATGTTAAAAACCGCCTTAAATAGTAGCATGAAAAGTAAATTAGCTGGAGCGGTGTTGAAACCGGATTTAATGGAATTAAAAGCGAAAATGGATTATTCGGAATATGGTGGAGCCGGGTTATTTGGGCTAAAAGCACCCGTTATTAAAGCACATGGCTCATCAAATGCGAATGCTATTTTTAGTGCAGTTAAGCAGACGAGAGAAATGATTGAGAATAATGTAGCGGAAACGATTAGAGTAGCAGTGGAGAAAGAAGCACTAAAAGCATAATTTTTGCTAGCTATTTTTAATAAAGGAGGGAGATAGATGGGGAAAATTGCGTTTATATTTCCTGGTCAAGGATCGCAAAAAGTTGGAATGGGTTCATCGCTTGCTGAGGTAGAACAATCAGTCATGGCCTTTTTTGAAAAGGCGGACACTAAATTAAATTATCCTCTTTCTAAGTTGATTTTTACTGGTCCCCAGGAAGAATTAACATTAACGGCTAATGCTCAGCCTGCTCTACTTACAACAAGTATCGCTATTTTGGACTTTTTTAAGAAATCGGGGATAAAACCTGATTATGTTGCCGGTCACAGCCTTGGTGAATATACTGCACTTGTTGCTGCTGGAGCATTTTCTTTCGAGGATGGAGTTTATGCAGTTCGAAAAAGAGGCGAATTTATGGAGGAGGCTGTTCCGAATGGTGAAGGTACAATGGCAGCAGTGCTTGGACTAGAGCGGGAACAGCTACGAGTCATTACGGACGAGGTTACAGTTGATGGACACCCCGTTCAATTAGCAAATTTAAATTGTCCAGGTCAAATTGTCATTTCCGGTTCGAAGCAAGGGGTGGAGAATGCTTCAATAAAGGCAAAAGAAGCAGGGGCGAAACGGATTATGCCTTTAGTTGTAAGCGGCCCCTTCCATTCTTCACTCATGAAGCCGGCTGCTGAAGAGCTTTCTTCTGTATTAAATGAATTGGAAATGCAAGATGCCACCATTCCTGTAATTGCCAATGTAACTGCTTCAGAGATGACTTCTGTTCAAGAAATAAAAGAACGCTTAATTGAGCAATTATACTCACCAGTACTATGGGAGGACTCTGTTCAAAAAATGATCCAGCTTGGTGTTAATACTTTTGTAGAAATTGGACCAGGTAAGGTACTTTCAGGATTAGTAAAAAAGATAAACAAAGATGTCCAAACGTATAATGTTTTCGATCAAGACTCATGTATGGCAGTTATTGAAGTATTAAAGTCGAAAAGTGAATAAGGGGAGGGGTATTTAATGAAGTTAGCAGGAAAAGCGGCAATTGTCACTGGTGCTTCTCGAGGAATTGGCCGTGAAATCGCTCTTGAATTAGCAAGACAAGGTGCTGATGTTGTCGTCAACTATTCAGGGAGTGAAGAAAGGGCGAATGCTGTTGTAGCTGAGATTAAAGCACTAGGAAGAAATGCAATTGCTTTCCAATGCAATGTTGCTGATAGTGAATCAGTTGCTAATATGGTAAAGGCAGCAATTGAGATATTCGGAAAAATCGATATTCTCATTAATAATGCAGGCATTACACGTGATAATCTTCTCATGAGGATGAAGGAAGAAGAATGGGATGATGTTATTAACATAAACCTAAAAGGTGTTTTCCTTTGCACAAAAGCAGTCACAAGACAGATGATGAAGCAGAGAAGTGGCAGGATTATTAATATTTCATCGATTGTCGGTGTGAGTGGGAATCCTGGGCAGGCAAATTATGTTGCCGCTAAATCTGGCGTAATTGGTTTAACAAAAACGACAGCAAAGGAACTTTCTTCTCGTGGGATAACGGTCAATGCGATCGCTCCAGGATTTATCACAACAGAAATGACTGATAAGCTACCTGATGATGTGAAGGAGCAAATGCTTAAGCAAATTCCGTTAGCACGATTTGGTGAACCAGCAGATATTGCCAATGTTGTTGTCTTCCTTTCTTCTGAGGAAAGTCGTTACATGACAGGGCAAACACTTCATGTTGACGGTGGAATGATCATGTAGGTTTAAGTGTTTGAGATGCTCGTGGAGCAGGTCTTGAATTAAAAATTCTTAGTTAGTCCATTTATTAATGGAGAAAATTCTTATATAATAACTTGAGGGGAGGTGAATAAGCATGGCAGATGTATTAGAACGTGTAACGAAAATTATCGTTGATCGTCTTGGAGTTGAGGAATCTGAAGTGAAATTAGAAGCTTCGTTTAAAGATGATCTTGGCGCTGATTCCCTTGATGTAGTAGAATTAGTTATGGAATTAGAAGATGAGTTTGATATGGAAATCTCTGATGATGACGCTGAAAAAATCTCTACAGTTGGTGACGCTGTAAATTACATAAAGGCGAAGCAATAATCACTGAGACAAATGTAATTTTTCAGTGAGGGTCAAAGCGCCCTCACTGTATATTATGAAATTGTATTTCCTGTCCGTTATTACTTGAACAAGGCGCTTCTGCTTTTTGTATCAGGTGGTTACGGACAGTAAATACGGTTTTTGTTTTAAGCTCCGTTTCTTGACGGAGCTTTCTTGACTAGTAAGAAAGATTAATTTTATTTATAAAAAGGTGGGCCAAAATGAGAGGAAATGGAAAAGAAAACAAGGCATTTCAAATAATAAATCAGCAATTTAAAGATTTTCAAAGTAAAATTGGGATTGAATTTCAAAATGAAGGTTTACTTAAACAGGCATTTACCCATTCTTCCTATGTGAATGAGCATCGAAGAAAACCAAATGAGGATAATGAAAGACTTGAATTTCTAGGTGATGCGGTCTTAGAATTAACCGTTTCTAAATTTTTATTTTTAAAATATCCACTGATGAGTGAGGGAGAACTAACGAAGCTTAGAGCGGCAATTGTTTGTGAGCCTTCGCTAGTGACTTTTGCCAATGATCTAGCTTTTGGCGATCTCGTATTATTAGGAAAAGGTGAGGAAATGACTGGGGGAAGAGAAAGACCAGCTATGCTAGCGGATGTTTTCGAAGCATTTATTGGAGCACTTTACTTAGATAAAGGTTTAGAACCCGTGAATCATTTTCTCAGGCAGCATGTTTTTCCGAAAATCAATGCGGGTGTTTTTTCGCATTTAATGGATTTTAAGAGCCAACTTCAAGAATTGATCCAAAGAGATGGGACTGGCTTAATTGAATATCAAATCGTCCAAGAAAAAGGTCCGGCCCATAGTCGAGAATTTATTTCAAAAGTTTCGATGAATGGGAAAGAATTAGGCGCAGGAATTGGACGTTCAAAAAAAGAAGCAGAACAGCATGCGGCTCAAATGGCCCTAAAAATATTAAAGAATGAGCAATAGATTTCTAATAAAGCATAAGGAGATTAGGGGGCGCAGCAGTTGTTTTTAAAGCGATTAGATGTAATTGGATTTAAATCATTTGCAGAAAGAATTATGGTCGACTTTGTACCCGGTGTGACTGCTGTAGTCGGACCGAATGGAAGTGGAAAAAGTAATATTACTGATGCCATTCGTTGGGTTCTAGGGGAACAATCGGCTAAATCTTTACGCGGAGCAAAAATGGAGGATATTATTTTTTCCGGAAGTGATTCTCGAAAGCCGTTAAATTTTGCTGAAGTGACATTGACCTTAGACAATGAGGATGCTCGTTTGCCAATTGACTACAATGAGGTAAGTGTGACAAGGCGGGTATACCGATCTGGTGAAAGTGACTTTTTAATTAATAAACAGTCTTGTAGGCTAAAGGATATTGTCGATTTATTTATGGATTCAGGATTGGGAAGGGAAGCCTTTTCTATCATTAGCCAAGGAAGAGTCGAAGAGATTCTCAATAGTAAAGCAGAAGAGCGTAGGACGATTTTTGAGGAAGCTGCTGGTGTACTCAAATATAAATTAAGGAAAAAAAAAGCCGAGGGAAAACTGACTGAAACGCAGGAAAACTTAAATCGAGTTAATGACATCGTTCATGAGCTAGATAGTCAAGTTGAGCCGTTAAAAATTCAAGCTTCTATTGCTAAAGATTATTTACAGCAGAAGGAAGAACTTGAAAAAATTGAAGTTGCATTAACTGTGTATGAAATTGAAGAATTACATGCAAAATGGGAGCAACTTTCAAAGGATTTAGAATTGCATCAGGCAACAGAATTACAGCATTCGGCAACGCTCCAAGGGAAGGAAGCAAAAATTGAAGAACTTAGAGA
>JAEWDX010000295.1 GCA_023389895.1 Bacillota bacterium | reverse complement strand
GTCATATTTATCGAAATGAATATACAAAAAACTTGGTTATTGCATATCATCCAACCATCACCTGTTAATCATTCATTAAATCGTTGACTGATAACCACTCAGTCACTCAACATTAATTGAGAGGAGCAATGGTCATGAACATGACTCAATCAACAAGCGACAATGCCTCTTATTCATATAGGTGGTTAGCGTTAGCAGTTATCCTAATTCCAACATTACTAATCTCTTTAAATAACTATATGGTTCAAATTGCGGTTCCAGTTATTCAAAATGAATTACACATTAGCTTTTCACAAGCCCAATTAATATTTTTAGGATATTCCATTGGACTCTCTATAGCCCTTATCTTGGGAGGCAAACTTGGTGATCTCTATGGAAGAAAGAAAATATTATGGATTGGATTGTTTATTTTCACAATCACAGCTGTCATTGGAGGAATTACGTCTAACCCAATGTTATTGATTAGTACTAGAATTGTACAAGGTTTAGGAGCTGCTCTCATTCAACCTCAAATCTTAGCGACTATTCAAGTGATTTTTCCTCAAAAAGAGAAAAATTTAGCCTTTGGGATATATGGTGCTGTTATGGGTATTGCATTTACATTTGGATTGATATTAGGAGGCTTACTTATAAGTTGGAATTTATTTGGCGGGGGTTGGAGAACCGTTTTCTTTTTTAATTTACCCTTTGGTCTACTAGCTATTTTATTACTTCCAATTATTCCTGAATCAACAGGAGAAAAATCACGAAAAATTGATTGGCTTGGTACTTCGCTCTTAATGTTTAGTATATTATTACTAGTCTATCCATTGTCAGAAGGGCAATCATATGGATGGAAGCCTTGGATTTTTGGATCATTAATTTTATCATTCATCATGCTTACTTTTTTCATTTTCGTAGAAAGAAGAAAACAAAAAAAACAGCTAGCAACACTTGTTGATTTAACAGTTTTTAAGCATCACTCATTTGTTATAGGAATTTGTTCAGTATTATCGATCTATTTAAGTATGTTTGCGTTTTTCTTTATTTTAAGCTATTTCTTACAATTCGGCTTGAAATATGATACAAAAGAAACAAGTTTAGTATTCTTGCCATTAGGTCTTGGCTTCTTCTTAACGTCAATTTTATCGTCTAAACTTGTTAATCGCTTTGGTCTACTTGTATTAAGATTCGGTGCAATAACGATGAGTATTTGTATATGTTTACTTATGACGCTACTTTTAGTTAGAGAAACTAACTTATTCGATATTTATGGGTTAATAATATTATTTATATATGGTCTTGGCTTAGGTTTGGCGACAACACCTTTAGTAAACGCAGTCTTAAGTAAAATTCCAAAAAAACATGTTGGTGTCGCATCTGGTTTATATAACACTTTCATGTATTTGGCAAATGCGTTAGCTGTTGCAGGCATTAGTCTTACATTTTCAAAGTTTTTAGGTAATACTTTGGAAAAGGCCATATATAGAGATTATGTGAGAGCATTTTCGGCTAGTCTACTTGTAATTGGGTTACTTTCTGTCCTATCGTCTATAATCTTTTCTATCTATCATAAAAATGAAAAGTAAGTGCTGACTAAAAAAAGCCAATTAGACTATTAGACAGTTCAAATGTAAAAGTCAAGAATGCTGTAATAATACCATTCTTGACTGCCTTTTTGGCAGGAATTTCACTTTTAGGACCCCCCCTCAAATATTAACCCTAATTGTTGCTTTGAAATAAAGATACCACGAAATTCAGATACAACGTGGTGAAAAAAATATCGATATAAAGCAAGACAATAATAAAGAACGAAAACGACGATTTCTTATTAACCATCGTTTGCCTGTTTGCCTGTTATAACACTACCCACAATGCCCAATGCACCTAATAGTAAAACCCATCTATGCGGTGATAAAAACCCAAATAACAGAAACCCAATTCCAATTGACCCATTTAGTGCCGCACTCACTCTCCATGCGCGTTTACTCGGTTTTGGAAACCGAATAGACGCTCCCGTAAATTCACTCGCTTTTTCACATGCCGTATCCATTACGGCATACATTTTATCAATCATCATATTCACCACCTAAAAGATTACATATGCGAAAAACCAGTTGGACACGGCTCCCAAGAAGGCGGAAACAGAAATTGACACGCAAACCCATCCGCCAATTTTCTGCCTTTTGGTTTGCTGTTGCTTTTTCAGAAAGATGAAACCCATGATAAGCAGAGCAATTCCAAATACGATATTAAAAACAATGGACAGGGGTGCTGTGCTTTTCAAAAAGTCGATTATGTTTCCAAATATTTCACCTATCATTTTTACTTGCCTCCATGTACTCGTTCCAAAGTTTCGCAAAACAAATCTTCCTTTGAAAAATACAATAAGTAAAACGCGCCTGTTGATATTCCAATATTCGCTGTCAATTCTCCGATACTTGTTTTTTTATATCCATGCAACGCCCAACTACATTCACATTCCAAACACAACTTTGTTCTCAGTTCGTCTTTTTCTGTATCCGAGAACCCTTTCGGTCCCTTTGTCATTTATCACAGCCCTTTCGTTATATCATGAATATTTTTATATTTTTATTCATGATATAATCATACTCCCTAATCATGATTTGTCAAGGGGCGGAAAAATATTTTTTTATTACCATTCCTCCACTTTCACCACTTTTCAATGGCTTTGCCCTTTCGTTCAAAATGCAATTTGGTATTCCACATAAAAGAGATAGAAAAAGGTAGTACCTAATACTGCTAAATTTTCTTAAAATTCGCAGTATGTTTTTTCGTAGTTTTCATCCTTTTTCGCTAAAAAAAGATAAATTTCGAAAAATAGGAAAGTGCATTCTTTTCCTAATAAAATGACCCTATCTGATCATAAAGACAACTAACTTTCCTAGTAAAGTATCTATTTAATCGATAATAGTTTATAATTATTAGTTGATATTTTATTACGTTAAAAGGGGCTCATTTAATGAAAATTATTTGTTCGACTCTAAATGCAAAATATATTCATACAAATATTGCCATTCGTTATTTAAAGGCATTTGCTCGTCCTGAATTTGATGTTGATATTGCAGAATATACAATTAAAGATCCTGTTATGAATATTGTTACAGACCTCATTCAGAAAAAGCCTACAATCATTGGCTTTAGCTGCTATATTTGGAATATCGAAGAGACAATAAAAGTTGTTAAGATGATCAAAAAAATTGACTCTTCTATCCAAGTTATCGTTGGTGGTCCTGAAGTGACTTATGATGTTTTGGATTGGATGAATTCAGTTAATGAGTTTGATTATATTGTAATTGGTGAAGGCGAAGAAACCTTTAAACAATTGCTCGTTGCATTAAAGGGCGATACCCAAGTCGAAAATGTTCATGGAATTGCCTATCGTCAAAATGGCAATATCAAAATAAATCCGCAGCGAAACAAGCTTGATCTTAGGGAATTGCCATCTCCGTTTAGATTTGAGGAGGATCTTTCACATCTGTCAAAACGTGTCACGTATATCGAAACAAGCCGTGGTTGTCCATTTACTTGTCAATTTTGCCTCTCTTCTATAGAGGTAGGTGTCCGCTACTTTGACCGTGACAAAATCAAAGATGATATTCGTTACTTAATGAAAAATGGAGCGAAAACGATTAAATTTGTCGACCGAACTTTCAATATCAGTCGGAGCTATGCGATGGAAATGTTTCAATTTCTCATTGATGAGCATTTACCTGGAACAGTCTTTCAGTTCGAAATAACAGCCGATATTATGCGTCCAGAAGTGATCGAATTTCTCAATAAAGAAGCTCCACGAGGATTATTCCGCTTTGAAATTGGTGTACAATCAACGAATGATTATACAAATGAGCTTGTAAAAAGGAAGCAAAACTTTGAGAAGCTTTCTCGTACTGTCATGCTGGTTAAAGAGGGCGGAAAAATCGATCAGCATCTTGACTTAATTGCTGGACTACCTGAAGAGGATTACAATTCGTTTCAAAAAACATTTAATGACGTTTTTGCCATGAGGCCCGAAGAATTACAGCTAGGCTTTTTGAAACTTTTAAGAGGTACTGGACTACGAATAAATGCGAAAGAACATCAATACATTTATATGGACAATGCTCCATATGAAATGCTCGGAAATCGAGTGCTCTCTTTTGATGATATTATCAAAATAAAACAAGTTGAGGACGTTCTTGAGAAATATTGGAATGCCCATCGATTGGATTTCACGATTGAATATCTTGTTACACATTCATTTCCTACTCCTTTCAACTTCTTTCAAGGATTTGGAACGTTTTGGGAAGATAAAGGCTGGTCGAGAATTGGTCATCAGCTTGAAGATTTATTCAAACGGCTTTATAGCTTCCTGCAAACAGCGGAGATTCATGATTTAGCAGTCATAGAAGGATTAATGAAGTATGACTACCTCACAAGGCAAAAATATAAGCCAAGAAAACCTTGGTGGAACCCAAGCTTAGATAAGGCTGAAAGATCAAGTATCTACCAAAGTATTTTACAAAACCCTTCTCAGCTAGGTACATCATTCATGAAGCTTGGTTTAAATGAAAAAGAACTATATAAGTATACGCTTATCGAAAAACTGCCTTTTGATTTAGAAAATTATTTGGTAGATGGAAATATTAACAAGAAATCAATGATAATGCTCGCCTATTTCGATTCTGTTCAAGAAAAGACAGTCATTTTCTCAAGCACCAACTAATTAAGACAGGCTTTTTACATCTTTCTGTAGGATACCCGGTAAGATAATGAGTTAAAACACATCTGCCCAAATACCCTACAGAAAGAAGACATTAAAGTTTGTTAAGCTTCGATAACGACCAGCCTATTTTCGAACTAACTCCTAACTCCTAATTCTAATTATGCCCTGCCCTTTCTCCCTTTTTCCGAGTTTCGATTCGCTCCCTTCATTGGATTTTCCCCATCGTTAAATTCAGGTGAAAACTCTGCTTCATGAATATTTTTCTTTGGTGTTTTTGCATACTTTTCCGCTGCATCAAATTGTGCTTTTCGTTTTGCCATTGCTTATTCCTCCTAAATGAATCACATATTTTTATGCAAAAACCTCGCTGTTTAAATCAGCTATTTTTATTGTCCTCATCGTTTAAAAGTTTCATTCACCTTTCCTTACAAAACAAATTCTCTAAAAAACAATTATAATTTCTCCTTTTTAACGAAAGCTATGATAAAAAAGGGTTGAGAATAATGGAAAAAGAGAAGAAGAAACAGGCAGGAAAAATGCTTGGCATCGATGAAACACTTCCACACCAAATTGAAGCACCAAGCTTTAAAGAAACTGGAATTGAGATGGAGCCAACGTTCAAAAACTCTCATGGAGTCATCATCGGGGATAGTTTCTATACATCTGAAAATTCTCCATTAGAAAATTGGAGTGAGGAAGTCGATCCCGCAGTTATGGCTGGAGATGAGTGGGTTCATCCAACGAATGATATTGGTTGGAATACATCCGAAAACAAAAACTTATTAGAAAGAAAAAAACGTCCGCAAGCGAGTCCATTTATGCATCCAGAACATGATGCAGGAAGAGGAACAGATTAAGACGGGTCTTTTGGAAAGGGTGAGCTTTCTTAACGTATAAAATTAATAAGTGTCTGGCAACTCAGCAAATCGCTAAATTGCCAGACACTTACTTTTATCCCGTAATGATCCTTTCCTTCGGATAATGGTAATTGGCTTTCTTTTCTTTGCCACCGATAATAAATAAAAATGACGTCAAGCCTATTCTTCCGATAAACATGAGAATCATAATGATGCCTTTTCCTGTTATGCTTAAATCTGGTGTAATTCCCATTGAAAGACCGGTTGTTCCAAAGGCTGAACAAACTTCAAAAATAATTTCAATGAGTTCATGCTGCTTTTCTGTAAAACAAAGGATTACGACAGAAATGAAGCACATGCCACTCGCTAAAATCGTAATTGCGAGTGATTTTAAAATATCATCTTGATGCAATTCTCGATTAAAAATCTTTATATCACGAATTCCTTTTGTAAAATGGAAAACAAACAAAATATTTAACGCAAAGGTTGTCGTTCGAATTCCTCCCCCAACAGAACTTGGAGAAGCGCCGATAAACATTAATATACTAAGGACTAATAATGTCGGGATGGAAAACTCGCTAATATCCATCGTCGTAAGACCTGCACTCCTTGTTGTCGCGGATTGGAATAATGCATAGAAGAAGCTTTCATGCCATGACATTCCTTTAAAATAATTTTGAAATTCCAAAACAAAAATCGCGATCGTTCCAAGTACAAACAATATAGCATAAGTAATGGTCGTTACTTTCGTAAACAAAGAAAATCGAAACGAAAGCCCTTGTTCATTTTTTTTATTATACAAATATTGTTTTGCTTCAATTAAGACAGGGAAGCCAATCGCTCCAAGCATGATTAATAGGATATTAATTAATTGAACGAAATAATCACCTTTATATGGAACGAGTGAGGTTCCCGTTATCGCCATCCCAGCATTTGTCGTAGCACTAACAGATGCAAATAATCCATGGAGAAACGATTCCTGCCATGTTGGATAGTATTTTAAAAAATGGAAGCCTAAAATTAAAGCACCAATTATCTCAATAACAAGAATAATTTTAATGATTTCACGGATTAAATTAACGAGACCTGATAAAGCAAATTGATTGTGATCAGCCATAATTAAACGGCGACTGCGCAAACCAATTTTCCGGCCCAATATTAACCAAAAAAAAGTACCAAGTGCCATGATTCCAATCCCACCAAATTGGAGCACAAACATAATGACAAAATAACCAAAAGTGCTGTATGTCTCGGAAATATCTACAACCGTTAAACCTGTTACACTTACTGCACTTACTGCCGTAAAGACTGTATCGATAAACGCGATCTTTACTCCTGGTAAATGAACTGCTGGAATACTTAGTAATAAGACTGACACTGTAACGGCCAATAGATAATAGCCTGAAATTGCCTGAGCAGGTGATAGTTTATTCAGCCAGACTTTTATCTTTTTCAACATTGAGTAATATTTCCTTTCTATATTTTCATCTATCCTATCATAAAGAATTTTTTTTGTAATGGAAAGTAGGAATTTAAAAAAACGGCTTAAAAAAATTTCCACTTATGATTATTTCATTTTTAATTATACTATTGTTACAGAGGAAACATCTTCTGTTCAAGTTTATAATAGGAGTTGAAATAAATTGGCAAAAAGCAGTAATAAATTATTAGTTCCTGGAATTGAGCAGTATTTAGATCAAGTTAAGTATGAAATTGCCCAAGAATTTGGTGTATCACTTGGTTCCAATACTGTTTCACGCGCAAATGGATCAGTTGGTGGAGAAATAACAAAAAGACTTGTCCAGCAAGCACAAGCACAAATTGGTGGTAAAACAAATAGCTAACTTTTCCGTATACAAAAATGCCTTTCTCTCCTAAAACAGGTGAACATCATATGTTTTGGAGAGAGCGAGGCATTTTTTAATTTCTACTTATTTTTATGTGTTTCTTTATCCCATTGTTGCTTTTTATTGACGTTAACATCTTTTCGATAATTTGAAGGATTTTCTTGATCATTTATCTTTTTGCGATATGTTTGAACTTGATTGTTTTTATGATTATTTTCTTGGTTAACCTGCTTCTTCTCTTTTTTCCAATTACTTTGATTTACCTTATTATTCTCTATTTTGTTCCATTTATTGTTTTGTTTATCCCATTCAGATGAATGTTCTTTCTCAATGCGCTCTTGTTTCTTCTCCTGTCCAGGAGGAATCCGCTTTTCCCATTGCTCTTTTTTTCTATCCTGCTCAAAAGGAACTTGCTTTATATTTTGTTCTTTTTTTCTAGCCTGAGGCGAAGGAACTTGCTTTTCCTTCTGCACATTTATTTTGGCTTCAGTCTTTTTCTCTTGTTCAAATTTAACTTCTTTTCCCTGCCTACTCTCTAATTTTGAAGGCTTGATAGATTGTGTATTCTCGTTTACTTGGGAAGTGGATGTACTTGCCTTTAATTGTTTTTCTTTATACTGACCTGTTGTGATTCCCTTTTCTTTCGCCATTGCCCGTTCTTCTTTTGACCCTTCGACAATCTTTAATTCCAGATTTTCTTTTTGAATGATCTCTTCAATTTCAGCCATTTCCTTTTTCCAATGAATATTTTCCGCTAGCTGGACTTCCTTCTCCGATACAGTTGAAAGTAATACTGCATGCTTATCATTAATAAATCCTTGCTTCTTCATTTCTTGAACAATTTCGCTCGTCAACTCATGGACATTTTTCTTTTTCCAATCATAAATATTCGCAATTATTTGTTTTCCTTCTTTATTGTAGGGCAAAAGTTCAATCACCTGAAATTCTTCATTGATTCCTAATTCAATACTAGGGTTCGCATCAATTGACATATAGGCATACACCTCGTCTTTCCCAAAAGACAAGAACATTGTCCCAACAATTAAAATGAATACTACAGCAATTGAGAATCCTGCTTTTACATTAAAACTCTTGAAAAAATCAAATAGTATGAGCTTTTTGCCTTCTTCTTGAACAAAAGGATAAAAATCAATTTCCTGGCCAATTTCATATTGATAATTTTGATTGAACGCGCGTAAAAATTCTCCATCTGGGGTTAAGAGCGTTAAAAAATCTTTATTTATTTCCATTATGATCCCTTTTTTCACGTCTCCAACACCCCCTTGATATATTCTTTTAAAAATAAATAATCACCCATTAATATTAACGAAATGGCAATAATATATTTCCTGTTTCTTTCAATTGTTTTTCTACTAATAGAAACATAGCTTTCTAATTGTTTAATTGGGAGACGCTTTTTTTCGAGCAAAAAGGTTTTTAACTCATGATTCTCAGAAAGTATTTGAGCAACTAACATCGCATTCTTTCTAGCATCTGCATGCTTCGGTGTCTGCTCGATTAAATCTTGGAAAGATAATTCGAATCCAAGTAAAACCTCGATAAATTGACTAATTTCTTCGCGTCTTAATTGTTCATCTGTTTTCTTTCGATAATTCTCTAAAGATAGTTCATCTTCTATATTAGAACTAGATTCTTCTTCGTCGAAATTGCCACCTAGTTCGAAGCTTAAATTTTGGTGCTTTGCCTGTGTTCGAATATAATCAATCACTCTTCGTTTAATTAGAACCTCTGCAAAGCTTAATAATGAATTCCCTTTATCAGGACAATATTTTTGAATGGCTTCATTAAATGCGATTAGGCCAATGCTGAATTCATCATCTGATTCATAAATATATCTTTTACAAACGGATGAGACCGTTTTTGCTATGAATGGCTTATATGATTCAATTAATTCATTTTGTAATTGTAAATTTCCCTGCTGTATTGCGATTACTGTATCTTCAAGTGTATTTTTTCGCTTTTTTGCCATGAACAGCATACTTAGCATTAGCCTCACCTCTTTACCCAACACATTATAACATACGCTTACTCAATTGTTTTTATAAGGGTTAGATGAAAGAAACTAAAGCATAGGACTAAGCTTTAGCATGCACTGCTCTTTTTATCTCTTATTTTCTCTCTCATTCGTTTCTACTTAAACGCTTTATACTTATAAGCTTTGTTTTTCCAATGTTTTTTTAATTCTTTCCATTTCTGCTTTGCTTCCTTGCGATTTGCTTTCGCTTCTTGTTTGGCTAATTCTCGTGCTTTCTTCGCTTTTTCAAATGTTAATTTCGCCTGTTCTGAAGCGGCTTTCTTTTTTAGTTTATAATCAGCTTTTACTTCTTTAGAAAGTTTAACTGGTTTTTTTTCGCTTGTTTTCTGTAATGAAGAATTGCTCGGTAAATAAACGGTTTGATAGTTTGCTTCATTAGTTGTTTTATTGTTTTCATTGGCAAAAACATTTGATGAAAATGCAAATGTCCCTGCAATCATGATTGCCAATGTACTTTTTATAAATTTCATCTCTTTCACCTCATAGTGATTTAAAAGCGGCCGCTTTTTCACTACATGTGTACGAGAAGGCTCAGACTGTTTCTGGGGGTTTACATATGACTAATTTCCAAATGCTAAAAAAGCCCTAAAACGCGATATTCATCGGATTAGGGCAGAAGAAGGATAGGCGGACAAATTTTTTATCTTATGTTAATAAGCAATTCTGGAGATTCTTTTACAAATCAGATAAAACATGTAAAATATTATGTCAAATCTGAATTAATAAGGAGGAGGAGTTATCTTGGAGCAAAAGCCCTTTGACTTTCCAAATAATCCATACGAAGGAAAAAATTACTTAATCGGTGAACAGCTCTGTCAGTCATTGAACCAATGTAAGATGATTTTTGATAAAGATCCATTTTTCTCATTTTCAAAATATATTCCATATTGGTCTAAAAACTTTGTTCTTTACAAAGATTTAATAGAAACAGTTATTGAAGCTGTACGAAATTCTGAAGAATTTAGACCGCGCATTAAACCGAATCGAATTTATAATTGATCCGGGGTTCATCTTAAATTACCACATGATTATTTTTAACGGATCGATATTTCAGAAAATTTATTGCAAAAAAAAACAGCGATAAACTTAGCTGTTTTAAATTTTTTTCTTAATCGTGAAGCCTGTTAGCCCATATAAAATAGTTATAATTGGCGACAAAAGACAAAAGAAAGTAAACGGTAAATAAGACATGGTGTCTACTTGCAATACCCCAGTTAGAAAAACACCACAAACACTCCAAGGAACTAACGGATTAATAACCGTTCCAGCATCTTCTAATACGCGTGAAAGGCTTTTTAAATGTAATCCTGCTTCCTCATATGATTTTCGATAAGCATTCCCTGTTAATAAAATCGATAAATATTGTTCCCCTAATAAGAAATTTATCCCAATCGCAGTAAATGCCGTTGACGCAATGAGAGTTGGCACCCTCTGTAACATTCCTTGGATTCCGCTTAGCAATGCAGGTAAAATTCCTAACTTAAATAAGAGACCACCCATTGCAAGAGCTAATAATACTAATGATATGGAAAAAAACATGCTTTCCATTCCACCTCTTGATAAAAGCGAATCGACTTCCTCCATTCCACTGTTTGAATTAAACCCATAAAATAGCAAATTCATCATTTTTTCAGCAGTGAAGTCTTTTTGAACGAAGAAGCCGAGCAGAAGCGCTGAAGCAATTCCCACTGACAATGTCACAATAGCAGAAACTTTTTTAATCGCTAAAAAGGCCAAAATAAAAAAAGGAATAAGCGAGTACCAATGAATATAGCCAAGGTCGATTAATGCATTCTTTAAGGCTGTCATTTTCGAGAAATCTGTCGCGGCTTCACTAGGCGATAAAACGGCAAAAAGAATGAAAGAAATAATGAAGGCGGGAATGGTCGTCCACGCCATATTCCGAATATGCTCAAAAAGATCTACCTTCACAATCATCGATGCTAAATTAGTCGTATCTGATAATGGGGACATTTTATCACCGAAGAAGGCTCCAGAAATAATGGCTCCGGCAGTAATAGCATCCGACAATCCTAATGCCGAGGATACACTCATGAAAGCGACTCCTATTGTTGCTGCTGTTGTTAATGAGCTCCCGATACTCATGCCAATAATAGCTGTCACGACAAAGGCAATGGCATAAAATAATTTTCCATTCACTACCTCTAAAGCAAGATAAATAAAAGTTGGAATCGTACCACTTACCATCCAGCTGCTAATTAGCATGCCGATAAAGAAAAAAATAAATACCGCTCCAAGCCCAGACTTCGCTCCATCGATAAGACCCGCTTCCAATTCCTTAATTTTCACTTTCTTAAACATTCCAAAAACAATTAATCCCATAATCGCTAATACAATCGGAATATGTGGAACAACCCCAGCGAAGATGATAGCATAGCTTATTCCACCTAATATGATTAACGTAAGGAAAATCGCTTCAATCGCATGTAATTTTAAAACCGCTTGTTCTTGATGCATTTCTTTTTCTCCTCAATAAAAAAATAATTTATGTCACTATTTTAATTAGACGCTTTTAAGCGTTAAAGCGAAATAATATAATACTAATATAATAGTTTCCTATTTTGTTGTCAAGATTAGAAAAATAGAAGCGCGCCTTCGGAACAAACTTCAAAAATTATACTTTCTTATCTTACAAACAAAAACAGCCCCCATAAAAAGGAAGCTGTTCTTAGCAATTAATACTCTGAATCCATCGGATTATATAATTTTACTTCTGAATTTTTTTCTTGGAACCAGCGAAGGGCAAACTCATTTTCAAATAGGAAAACATTTTTCTCAAAGCGATCACGAACGAGTATACTTCGTGAGCTAGAAAGATTTTCGTTCACACCATCCCCCTCAACCCAACGGACAATTTTTGAACCAATTCTTTCCATAATGACTTCTGTATTATATTCATTTCTCATTCGATGCTCAAACACTTCGAACTGAAGCTGTCCAACTGCCCCAAGCAATAACTCATCTGTTTTTACAGTCTTGTAAAGCTGGATCGCCCCCTCTTGCACAAGCTGTTGAATTCCTTTATGGAAATGCTTTTGTTTCATGACATTTTTTGCATATACCTTTACGAAAAGTTCAGGTGTAAATTGCGGCAGTTTTTCAAATTGGAATTGGTCTTTTCCACTCGTTAATGTATCGCCAATTTGGTATGTGCCTGTATCATAAATCCCGATAATATCCCCGCTCACAGCTACATCAACAGTTGTTCTGTCATCAGCCATAAATTGAGTAGATTGAGAAAGCTTAATTTGCTTTCCGAGTCTTGGAATATTCACCGTCACTCCCCGTTCAAATTGCCCAGAACAAATTCTAAGGAAAGCAATTCGATCTCGATGCGCTGGATTCATATTCGCTTGTATTTTAAAAATAAAACCCGAAAAGCTCTCTGAT
>JAEWDX010000287.1 GCA_023389895.1 Bacillota bacterium | reverse complement strand
GATATGGCATGAATACCTTGAAAGTGCCACAGTGACGGAGCCTTTTCAGAAATGAAAAGGGTGGAACGAGGTAAACCCCACGAGCGAGAAACCCAAATTATGGTAGGGGCACTTTCTCTTAGGAAATGAACGAGGAGAAGGACAGGTAAAATGGTATCTGTAGATAGATGATTACCACCTATGTACGAGACTATGGTCGTTTGCAGTACAAAGGAACAAAACATGGCTTATAGAACGTTATTAGTGAATAATTTAAGAACAATCATGATTGGCTCTCCTATTGTAGGAGAGCTTTCTTTAGGAAATGTGAATAAACTCAAATTTCGCTATATTATAGTGAATGTGCAAATAAAAATTACTTTGTGAAGACAGGAAGCGAATAAGGACGGGAGCGATTATGCGATTGTCAGACAGCGTTTTTACTCAAATTCAAGATGGACTGATTATTTTAAATAATGAATTCTCCATCATCGCATTGAATCCCTGTGCACAGGAGCTAACAGAATATCGTGTTGAAGAAGTAAAGGGGCTCAGCTATTCTTCATTTTTCAAAAAAGAAGAGGATTTTCATGTCATTGTTTCCCACCTTATGAAATATGAAAAATGGGAAGGTGGAGTTTGGAAAAAGAAAAAGAATGGCAAGCTTTTTTACGCATGGCTAAATATCCAAGCTATTAAGGAAGAAGCGACTTTAGGACAGAATTATCTTGTGATTATCCATGATTTAGAGAAACTAAGATTTACAAATAATATGGTAAAGCTTGCAATTAAAGTTCTTGAAAATTCAAGTGAAGGTATTATGATAACAGATGCTTTGGGGAAAATTATTTCGGTCAATCCCGCATTTGAAATTGTCACAGGCTATAGCTCTGATGAAGTAATTGGGATGAATCCAAGCATTCTTCAATCAGGAATTCATGATAAAAATTTTTATACGGCAATGTGGATCGAAGTAGCTAAAATAGGATTTTGGAAAGGTGAGATTTGGAATAAAAGGAAAAATGGTGAAATTTATCCGGAATGGCTAACGATTAGCTCCATTCAAGATGAACTTGGAAAATTAATTAACTATGTTGCTGTCTTTGCTGACATTACGGACCGAAAATATGCTGAAGAACAACTTTCTTATTTAGCACATTTTGATTCACTAACAGGTGTGGCCAATCGCTATAGTTTAAATAAACGTCTTGAAGATTTAATTCATACATCGGAAAAATACAGGCAGCAGCTAGCTGTATTATTCCTTGATTTAGATCGCTTCAAACAAATAAATGATACGCTCGGACATAACTACGGAGATTTATTGCTTAAAAACGTTTCTTCAAGATTGCAAGGCATAATCAAAAATAAAGATACGATTGCTCGCCTCGGTGGTGATGAATTTGTCATCGTCTTACCCAATCTTAAGCATCCAAGAGAAGCGATTCATACGGCTAAGTTGATTATTGAAGCACTTGCAAAACCTTTTTTCTTGAAAAATCAAGAAGTCTACATTTCAACAAGCATTGGGATAAGCTTATATCCGCTAGATGGAACGGATATGGATACATTGTTGCACAATGCAGATAAAGCGATGTACGAAGCAAAGGCAAGTGGAAGGAATCAGTACGAACTCTATTATGACGAAATGAATAAAAATGAAGCAGAGCAAAGGATTACAGAGAATTATTTACGGAAAGCTCTGGAAAGAAATGAATTTTATCTTGTCTATCATCCAATAATGGAAGTAAACTCGAAAAATATTGTAGGAGTAGAGGCACTCATCAGGTGGGAACAAGCTGATCTGGGAATCGTATCTCCGGAAGAGTTTATTCCAATTGCAGAACAATCAGGTTTAATTATTCCAATAAGTGAGTGGGTTATTAAAAAAGCATCTGAAGATTTGAAAACACTTCAAATTAAAGGGTATCCTAAGCTTAGGATGAACATTAATATTTCAGCACTTCATTTCAATCAAGACAGCTTTGTTAAATCAATTGAAAGCATATTTGAAAATATAAATGTAAATCCTCACTATATTGAATTTGAATTAACAGAAAGTATGATAATGCCAAAAGCAATGGAAGCCGTTCAGAAGCTTGTCAAACTTAAGCAGCTTGGAATAAAATTATCGATAGATGATTTTGGTACAGGCTACTCCTCCCTCAGCTATTTAAATCGTTTTCCAATTGATACGTTGAAAATCGATCAAAGCTTTGTTCGAGGGATAGTTGCGTATAAGGATGATCGTTCAATTGTTGAAGCAATTGTTACAATGGCACAGCGACTTGGTCTAAAGGTAGTTGCTGAAGGTGTTGAAAATGGTAAGCAATTCAAGTTTTTAAAAAAGGAAAATTGTGATTTTATTCAAGGTTATTATCTAACAAAGCCTCTTATGTTAAATAAACTCTTTGAATTTTTGCAGGACTGGGAACAGGAATTATTATGTTAAGGGTGAAAATATGGAAATATATGATATTATCGCGACAGCAGCAATGGGTTTAGAAGCAATTGTTGCGAAAGAAGTACGAGCATTAGGCTATGAGTGCGAAGTTGAAAATGGACGAATTTCCTTCCGGGGAGATGAAACAGCCATTGCAAGAGCAAATATGTGGCTACGGACAGCAGATCGAGTGAAAATTAAGATTGGTGAGTTTAAAGCTACAACCTTTGATGAACTTTTCGAAAAAACAAAAGCACTTCAATGGGAACGTTTTTTACCTGAGAATGCGGAGTTTCCGGTTGCGGGTAAATCAGTAAAATCGAAGTTATATAGTGTTTCGGATTGTCAAGCCATTGTGAAAAAGGCAATTGTTGAAAGAATGAGATCCCACTATAAAAAATCAGGCTGGTTTGAGGAAAATGGTCCATTATATAAAATTGAAATCTCAATTTTAAAGGATGTTGCTTTACTTACACTAGATGCTAGTGGGAGCGGTCTGCATAAACGAGGCTATCGAGCTGGGCAAGGAGAAGCGCCGATAAAAGAAACTTTAGCAGCTGCACTTGTTATGCTTACAAGCTGGAATTCAGATAAACCTTTTGCTGATCCTTTCTGTGGCTCAGGTACGATTCCGATTGAAGCAGCATTAATTGGCCAAAATATTGCGCCTGGTTTTAATCGTGATTTCGTTTCGGAGTCTTGGCATTGGATGTCTAAAAAAGTATGGGAAGATGTAAGAACAGAAGCAGAGGATCTAGCTAACTATGATCAACCATTAATGATTTCAGGGTCTGATATTGATCATCGGATGGTAAAAATCGCCGAGGAAAATGCATTCGAAGCTGGTTTAGGTGACTTAATTAGCTTTAAGCAAATGCAAGTTCGTGATTTTACCACAACGAAGGAATACGGTGTTATCGTTGGGAATCCGCCTTACGGAGAAAGATTAGGGGAGAAGGAAGCCGTTGCCAAAATGCACGAGGAAATGGGAAGAGCTTTCTTACCGCTTGAAACATGGTCTATCTATATCCTTACCTCAAATGAAGATTTCGAGAAATATTACGGAAAGCCTGCGACAAAAAAACGCAAGCTCTTCAACGGTTTTATCCGCACGGATTTTTATCAATATTGGGGTAAGCGTCCACCTAGAGATAATTAATGCAAACCTTTCATCGATAACGTTCTTTAGAGCACGATATTTCACGTGATAAGTTGAATAGCTGCTCATACATTCTTCTGATTCTGAATAAGATATACATATCATATTTCGGTCAGGAGGGACGCTGTTGAGTCGTTCTACAATTGATTTTCAAAAAATATCAGCAGGATTAACAAAAGCGATTGAAACGGTTAAAGCGGAACAAAATTCATTGTTTGCGCTTAGTGAACTGAAAAACGCTCAAGATGAACTACAAAAGGCAATCGCTTTTCATTTACATTTTAAGAAAGTATAAATTACCAGCAGAGAGGTAAGTTTTTATTTACATCTTTACATAAAAAAGGTAACTTTTATGCTAAAAGATCTGACTATGAATGTTGGTCAGGTCTTTGTTTTTCTTGACACTTTTACACAATGCGATAAAATAAAAAGATTGAAAAGTCTAAGGCGCACTAGCGCTTTTCTAATGATGGAGGGTTACAATGCCGAATAGTCTACCTTTTCCATTGTCTAAAACGGAATCATTTTATGATAAATTAGGCGAATGGGTCGGGGATGTTTTTTATGATATATTACCCGAAAGCGGTTTTGAAATAAGAGATGAACAAATTTTTATGGCCTTTCAATTAGAAAAGGCATTTAAAGAAAAAAAGGTTATTTTCGCGGAAGCAGGTGTCGGTACTGGAAAAACAATCGTTTATTTATTATATGCGCTCGCCTATGCGCGATATACGAATAAGCCTGCGATAATTGCCTGCGCAGATGAGACGTTAATCGAGCAACTCGTCAAAAAAGAAGGTGACATTGCTAAGCTTGAAGAGGCGTTAGGACTGAATATTGATGTGAGGCTAGCAAAGTCAAGAAATCAATATTTATGCCTTAATAAACTGGATGTGATGGTTGCAAGTGAGGATTTTGAAACATATAACTCAATATATGATGAACTTCCTGAATTTGTCCATTCAGGCTCTTCTATGCAATTATTTGAAAAGTATGGTGATCGGAAAGATTATCCAGAGTTAACGGATGAAAAATGGGAAGAAATTGCCTGGGATCCCTTTCAAGACTGCTTTACATGTGAAAAACGGCATCGCTGTGGACAAACATTAAATCGCGATTATTATCGAAATGCAAAGGATATAATCATTTGCTCTCATGATTTTTATATGGAGCATATTTGGACGAAGGAATCAAGAAAACGTGAAGGTCAGCTGCCTTTTTTACCAGAAAGCTCTTGTGTAGTTTTTGATGAAGGGCATTTATTGGAATATGCTTCACAAAAGGCATTAACATATCGATTGACTGAGCAGATTTTGGAAACATTATTAACGAGATTAATGGAAAATGATGTTAGGGAGAAAACCTTATATAAGATTGAACAAGTTCTTGAACAAAATGTGGAGTTTTTTGACACATTAATGAATGCTTCTCATGATTTGAATGGCTCAGATAAGAAAGCGATCACGAAAACACCGCTTGTCTTAAAAGAAGGGAAAAAGCTATTTGATTTCATTAGCTCTTTAGAGGAAGAGCTTGTCTTCGAAAGTGAAATGTACGTTATCAATGAGTATGATTTGAAAATTGTTGAAGAATATCTTGAGCAGATTACCTATTCATTGTCACTTTTTCTAAAGGAATTAAAAGGGATTATTTGGTTTGAAGAAAATGAAGGGGAACGAACCCTTGTTATTATGCCAAGAATGGTTAAAGACATTATGCGAGAGGAAGTTTTTTCGCAAAATAAACCATTTGTTTTCTCGTCAGCTACCTTATCTGAGAATCAATCGTTTAATTATATGGCGAATAGTCTAGGGATCGAGCATTATTTAAGCTTTTCCGTTGCTTCGCCATTTAACTATGAAGAAAATATGGCCATCTATATGCCAAAATTTCCAGAAAATGATCTTCTGGCAAAAATGAAATATGTGCATGAGCAAATGGAGAAAACAAATGGCAGAGCGTTAGTATTATTCACGAATAAGACTGAACTAGCAAGCTTTAAACAGTATTTACATGGGAAGACAACCCTTCCAGTCTATTTTGAAGGTGATGCGGAAATCAGCAAGCTCGTTTCTCATTTTCAAAATGAGGAACAATCGGTTCTTTGTGCGGTTCATTTATGGGAAGGTTTAGACATTCCAGGAAGAGCTTTAGAAAATGTCTTTCTCTTTTCTCTGCCATTTCCACCAAATGATCCTGTTTTCACGGCAAAACATGAAAGTGTTGCAGATCCATTCAAAGATATTGATTTACCGTATATGATTTTACGTTTAAGACAAGGGATAGGTAGATTAATCCGCACACATGAGGATAAAGGAAATATTCACATTTTACTAAAAGAAAATGAACAGACGGAAGTTATTGAATTAGTGAAAAATGTTTTGCCAACTTGTGAAGTAGCAATTAGATAGAATGAAAGCGAACACCCATCTTATAGAATAAGGGCGTTCGCTTTTTTGTTTTTGGTCTAGACAATCAATATTGAAAATGGTAAGTTTGTCAAAAAAAATCGGCTTGGGTCTTAAAAATTGGCTGCAATGTCATTCAGCCTTTTTTCGAATTTTGCAGCAAGCGCTTGATGTTTCAATTCGAAATCCTTTGTTCCATGATTGTTTACAATATCATATGCAAGTAATTGTAATTCATTATCTATTCACTCCAAACTTTCCTTCGTAACTGTTCTAGTTTTAAAGTAATAGAGGGTGCCTAACGTATTCATAAATAAAATACTTGCTGCGATAAGGAATCCGATTCCGAATGAGACGGCGAGTACCCCCGTTAATGCTGAGCCTGCGACGACACCGAGTGAGAAAAAGGCGTAGAAAAGCCCAAATGCCTTTCCCCTAGACACTTCATCCGTATTTTTTACGAGCATAGCAGAAATGGATGGGAATAAAAGGGCAAACCCTGCACCGTAAATGATCATACAAAGAAATAAAAATGGCAATGATGAAGCCATACTTAATAAAACAAGGGCGATCCCAATGATTGTCATACCGATCATCATTAAATGATGCTGTTCGAAATAGTCATACATTTTATTAGTGGGCAAACCAAAAATTAATATGGCCGTAATTCCAAAAATGCTCATAAGTATTCCACTGAAATGACTTCCAAATTGCAATGCATCGATCTGTAATGGCAGCATATAGGCTAAAACCCCTTGAGCAAACATGAGTGAAAAAGCACCAGCATAGCTTATGATGAGCATAGGGGATTTCAAAATAGCCATTAATGTTGATCCAGGTGGTTCAATTTTTCTTGATACAACCCTGCTATTATTTTTGAGGACAAAAATAGACATGCTCGCTGTGATGAGCATTGTAATGGCGATAATAATAAATACCCATTCAACTCTGTATTTCGAAGCAACAATACCGCCAAAGGCTGGTCCAATAATCGCTGAAATGCCGACTGCTACGCCAGAAATAGCCATTGATTTCCCTTGTCGATCTTTCTTACCATAATTAGCAATTAGCGAGAATGCAGCTGGTACAAGTAACCCGCTAAATAAGCCATGAATAAATCGAACAGCGACTAATTGCTTCGGTGTCGTAACAATCGTATATAAGAGCAGAATTCCTCCTGTCAGCATTAATCCATAGATTAATACTTTCTTTGCCCCTTGTTTATCAATCCAAAGCCCAGCAATGATATTGCCAAACATATTCGAAAAAGAATACATTCCTACTGTCATGCCGATTAAGGCGGGTGTAGCTCCTAAGCTTTTCGCGAAAGGGCTCATTATTGGCAGCTGTGAAAACATATCTATAAATGAAATTAAGACGATAAATAAAATAAATTGTTTCATACTATCTCCTTTATTCATATACTCGATCACACTCTATTATAACTGTACCGTTTAAGAATAAGCTATTAATCGAAATCTCTCATAGAGGGAAAGGTTTTTTCATAGAGTGTCCAAACTTTCGAAGAGTAGTTTGAAGGTTTTTAGACAGATCAGCTGTTGTGATAAATTGAAAAGAGAATTACAATAGAAAAGCAAAGTGTTTTTAGTCTGAAATTTTTAAAAATTAATGATTTATAGTTCCATTGTATTTGCTAGAATTATACTTGTTTAGGGGAAAAGGGGAACGAATTCATTCCCCCTTATAAAAGGAGAGAGGACGATGATGAAAGTTCTTCCATATTTACTGATTGCTTTAGGGGCAAGCTTATGGGGGATTATTGCGTTTTTTGTAAAGGGATTAAGTGATTTAGGATTTTCTCCAATGGAAATTGTCTCGATCCGAGTGACATATGCAGCTATTATTCTTTTATTAATTGGATTATTCCGCTTTCGAAAAGAGATGAAGTTGCAAAAAATGGGGGATATCCGCTTTTTTTTAGGAACAGGAATTTTAAGTATTGTATTTTTTAATTTTTGTTATTTTACGACCATTAGTCAAATGAATATTTCTATTGCTGTTATCCTTCTATATACAGCACCAGCATTTGTCACGATATTATCGTTTATATTCTTAAAGGAAAGCTTAACGACTAATAAAATAATTGCTGTAATGGGAACAATTATTGGCTGTCTTTTAATTGCAGGTGTTTCTATAGGGGACAGTAATATTACGTTGCTCGGAATCATTACCGGCTTAGGCTCTGGTTTAGGATATGCGCTGTATACGATTTTTAGTAAATTTGCCCTTAAGATTTATCAACCATTTACAATAACATTTTATACATTTCTTGTTGCTGCAATTGCCCTTATACCTATAACTCAGCTGTGGGATAAGGTTGAAATGCTTATGAATCCACATGCCTTATTTAATGGAATCGGTTTAGCACTAGTTCCTACTGTATTAGCCTTTTTCTTATACACATCGGGACTTGAAAAAACGGAAGGAAGTAAAGCGGCAATTATCGCAACTGTTGAGCCTGTTGTCGCTACATTATTAGGGGTATTGCTATTTGGGGAAAGGCTTGGGCCAGTTCAAATAGCTGGTGCACTATTAATTTTATGCTCCGTAATTATTGTAAATATTTCATTCCGAAAGAAGCATGTTAATTCCTTAGGATAAAATACTTAATGGAATAATTGAAAAGGGGCGCTCTCATATGTAATGAGAACGCCCCAGATTGTCGACAAAAGGGATTCGGAATGGTCTCATTCCGAATCCCTTTTTTGAAATTCTTAATTTTTTAATCTATTTTAAGTGATTCAACCCTTCCGGGCTCCATCTATTACACCATTTCTGGACC
>JAEWDX010000428.1 GCA_023389895.1 Bacillota bacterium | reverse complement strand
ATCGCATTCATCTTCTCTGCTCTTTGCAATTCCTTTTGAATCTTTGTTTTTCGAAAATTTTCTTCCATTTCATCAATGGCTTCTTCAAATTTATGTACATGTTCAATATTTCGATTCCATGTGCCTAATTGTTCTGACGTCGCTGATAAACTTGTAAATAGCTTAGATAATTGGGAAGTCATATGATTAAATTGATTGATTAACATATTGAATTCGGAATGCTTTAAAGATTCTAGTTTTATATTGAAATTCCCTTTACTAACTTCATCAAAGCCAATGATGATTTCTCCTATCGGCATCATCACCTTTTTTAATCCTTTATGTAAAGAAAAAAACATAAAAATAAAAACAATGGATATCGTTATGATTAAAAGAATGATAAAACTTTTTAGATAATTTTTAAGGACCGTTGCATCAATACTGACGCTTAATAAAGCAATGATCTCATCCTGTTTATTTAAAATCGGTGTAATCGAATAATAACGCATTCCATGATTTTGAACTTGCAATTGGCTTGAAATAACGCCATTACTTTCTATCGCCTTATTAAACGCTTGATTAAATACTTTATCCGCCTCTACTCGTGAAAATGACTTAATCCCGTTCTCTTCAAGCCCTTTACTACTAACAAGAACGAAAATCTCATTAGTAGATGATACCTCTGGAACAACAAGAAGAGCATTTGAATATTTCGCCTTCTCATTTACCATTGATATCCTCTCTTGTAATCTTTGAAACGAGGGATGTTTCTCGTCTTTATATTTGATAACATTTTCAATATCATCTATATCCAGCGTCTCACTCCATAAACTAGCCATTTCCATCACGCGAAATTTAAGCTGAGTTTTCATTTGCTCTATTTGGATGATGGAACTTATACTAATGGAAGCGACAACAACGATTAAACAGATGAAAAAGGTTAGCAAGAATACCTTTTTAAATATTGGCATGTTCTTTAATTGACTTATCATGTACTTATCCCCAATTCCATTAACGTTCTAGATCATTTGTTATAACAACTTTCGACAAAGGGTAACTATTTTCCTTTAAAAGAGATAAGATCTAACAAACTTTTTAATAATCCTGCAAAGAACTCCATTCATTTCCTTTAATATAAGTACAAATTAGATATAAAAAGCGAAATTGTCTGCAAAGTCTCAGCAAACAATTTCGCTTTTTAATAAAACCCTATAATTATCCATTCACTACCTGGTGAACATTGATTAACCTTATTCCTTGTTTTCTTCCAAAGGCAGAGACTCTTCGTCTTCCCCGAATGATTCTTCCCATTCCTGTTCTCTTTTTAACTTTTTCCTATAGACAACACCTGATAAACCAATGCTAATTTCATACAAAATGAATAAAGGAATTGCCACGAGAATTTGTGTTACAACATCTGGAGGAGTAATAAATCCCGCAATAATAACAAGAATAAAATAAGCATACTTTCGAAATTTCCTTAACTTTTTCGGATTTATAAAACCTATGGTAGTTAAAAACATGACGATAATCGGCAATTCAAATAGTAAACCGAAAGGAAGTGACATGTTCATAATAAAGCGAAAGTATTTTTCTGCGGTAAAATTCGTCACCATCATTTCGCCACTTAGTTGGACAAGAAAACTGAGCACTAGCGGAAAAATAACAAAATAGCCAAAACAAAGACCTACGATAAATAAGATAAATAATGCAGGAATATAAGATAATGAAATTTTCCGTTCTTTCGGCTTTAGAGCAGGTTTAACAAAAAACCAAATCTGCAAGGCTAACACTGGAATTGTTCCGACAATCCCGATAACCCCAGCCAATGTGAAATAAACCCAGACAATATCACTAGGACCTAATACAATCAATTTCACATCTAAATCACGAACTAACCACTTATAAATTTCCTCAACATAAATAAAGCCAACAATAAAAAATACAAGAAAAGTAAAAGCTGAAATCATCAGCCTTTTTCGTAACTCATCTAAATGTTCAACTAAGTTTAATTCTTTATCCGCCATTTTTTTCTCCTGCCAATTCCTAATGATCTAAGTAGTAAAAAATTCGATTAAAAAAGGGCAAGACAGAAGCTTGCACCTTATTTAACCTCTTTTTGTTTTTTCTTATCATCTTCTTCAAATTCTTCCATTACATCACTAGTTAATTCACGGGTAGATTTCTTAAATTCTCTAAGAGTCTGACCCATGGCACGACCAATTTCTGGCAATTTTTTCGGGCCAAAAATAATTAAAGCTAGAACAAGAATTAATATTAATCCAGGAACCCCGATGTTTGATAACATAAAAACATCCTCCTTTAAAGTAACTTACTATTGATTCTAATATCATTATAGTATTTTATAAGCGTTTTGTGGTAAAAAGGAACATAATGTTCATATTAATTTCAAAAAAAAATCCTTTTTTATTGCACTGTGATTTATTTCATATCGCACTATGAAACAATATGCCTATAGAGTCATTGGGCAAATCACTTCATTTAATTCCATTTTTACTCATATTGTCTATTTTAACGAATTCAGCTTAAACAAGCAAATGGAAGAGATTACTATCATTATTAATTTCAGTATAAGAGAATCCCTTTTTATCCATTCTGTGGATTAAACCTCCATAATCTTCTCTATGCTTCATCTCAATTCCTACTAAGGCTGGTCCATTATCCTTATTGTTTTTCTTCGTATATTCAAATCTTGTAATATCATCCGTTTTTCCGAGCACTTCGTCAAGAAATTCTCGAAGTGCACCTGCCCGTTGAGGAAAATTGACAATGAAATAGCGAAGCAGTCCTTCATAAAGTAAGGAGCGTTCTTTCATCTCCTGCATCCGCCCAAAATCATTATTTCCTCCACTAATGACACATACAATATTTTTCCCCTTAATTTCATCCTTATATAAGTCTAAGGCAGCGATTGGTAAAGCACCCGCGGGTTCTGCAACAATCGCATGCTCGTTGTATAATTCTAGAATCGTTGTACAAACTTTTCCTTCAGGAACGAGCAAAATGTCATCAACATATCCCTGGCAGATTTGATATGTTTTTTCTCCCACACATTTTACAGCAGCTCCATCAACAAATTTATCAATTTTACTTAAGGCAGTAACAGATATGTTTCGAATGGCCTCATGCATCGAAGCAGCCCCTGATGGTTCAACACCGACCATTTTTGTTGCTGGTGAAATACTTTTTACATATGTACTAAGCCCGGACATTAATCCACCACCACCGATACTTGCAAACATATAATCAATTGGCTCTTCACAATCATTTAATACTTCGATTGCGACTGTACCTTGACCAGCAATTACTTTTTCATCATCAAACGGATGAATGAATGTTCGCTTTTCCTCTTCTGCACATTTTATTGCCTCATTAGAAGAATCATCAAACGTATCACCGATTAAAACGATGTCCACGAAATCTCTGCCAAACATTTCAACTTGGCTAATTTTTTGTCGTGGCGTTGTTGCAGGCATGAAAATTTTCCCACGTACTCCTAAATGTCTACAAGCATATGCTACTCCTTGAGCATGATTACCTGCACTTGCGCAAACAACACCGTTTTTCGTTTCATCTTCATTTAATGATTTAACTGCATAATATGCTCCCCTAAGCTTAAACGAACGAACATGCTGTAAATCCTCCCGTTTCAAAAAAACATTACAATTATATTTTTCTGATAACCGCTCATTCTTTTGTAAAGGAGTATGGGCAACAATATCTTTTAAGTGCTGGTATGCAATCAAAATATCCTCCAGACTCACCCATTTTTTTTTCGTTAAATTTTGTTCCATTTGTTACCCTCCTCATTTCCTGCCAACATTAATTTTACAATTATACCATGTGAATAATTGAATTCAACAAGTATTGCGAAAGTTTTTTACTTTTCCATAATTTATTTGAATAATAAAGCAGGAGTTTTGCATATAATAAGCGAAAGTTATTAGAAAATTCATTTTTCAATTGGATTACATTTAAACTACTTGGAGGTGGGGAAGTGGAGTTTTCATTATGCAGTCTCGATTGTGCTTTGCCAGTAGAAGTCATTTTGGATGAGGATAATGGAAGGTATATGATTCGTAAAAGTGATTCAAGCGGTGAATTTTTTAATACTCCGCATGAATTAATCCAATGGGTGAAGAATAACTTCTCTGCTGAAGAATTTTGTGATCCAAAGGAGTTTCAAGGAATGATTAAAGAGCTTACAAACTATTTAGTAAGTCCAAACCGCTAAGTGGATATGCAATAGAAAAGACTCCAATTACTATCGGAGTCTTTTCTTTGTCAAGCTTCAGCTATTATGGATTTTTTATCCTGCAATTCTTTGACTTTCAAGGCTTGTAATGATTGTTTGTCTTATTTCCTCAGCAAGATCCTTTGTTTGTTTATTACCAATTTTCTCTGGAGGAATTGGCTCACAAATTTGAATGACCACATTTGCAGGGCGAACGAGTCGATGATTTTTTTCAAAAATATCAGATGTACCCTGAATGCCAATCGGAACAATCGGTACACCTGCATCTTTCGCCAAACGGAGGCTTCCTGTTTTAAATTCAGCTATTGGACCACCCTTGCTCCTCGTTCCTTCAGGGAAAATGACAAGTGAATGACCTTCCTTTAGCTTTTCAACACCATCTTTAATGGACTTCACAGCGCTTCTTCGATCTGTGCGGTCAATGAAGACGCAATTCATTGCCTCCATCCATGATGAAATGATTGGTGCTTTTTTCACCTCAACTTTAGAAATAAATCCGAAAGGCTTTTCAATAAAAGCAAGCAAAACAGGAATATCAAAATCGCCTTCATGGTTACAAACAAATACAACCGGTCCATCTGGGATGAATTCCTGTCCATTTACTTGTACGTCAGATCCCGTAATTTTCATAATGGTGCTGGACCATTTTGCTGGTAATTGATGAACAATGCAGTCCTTTTCAGCAACAGGAAGATTGTCATCTAATTTCTTGATTCTGGCTAACGTAGGAAGACTATAAATTAAATAGCTAACCATATAGCCTAAAAATGCGATTAATCGGAACATGCCTTTCCTCCTATCATTCAATACGTCCATTATATGATAAATAGATATATTTAACTACGATTTACTTAATCATTTAGATTAGTGCCCTATGTAAATTTATCTCCATAATGAAAGCAACCTCTATTAGAGGCTGCTTAAAGAATAGTCTATTTGCGCTCATATATTTCAAAATCATACTCGAATGGCATGTTCTCCATGTTCATGCCTTTTTCCTTCGAAAAAAGCTTCCATTCAACCATATTTAATGGTGGAAAATAAGTATCTCCCGCAAATTCAGCATGGATTTGTGTTAAGTAAAGACGATCTGCATATGGCAATACAAGCTTAAAAATTTCTGCACCGCCAATCACAAATACTTCTTCCTCTTTTGCTTTACAATGCTCTACAAAAGCATCTACAGAATGAAGCACTGTACAACTGTCACAGCTAAACGATGAATTTCGTGTTATGACAATATTTTCCCTTCCAGGAAGAGGCCGACCAATTGAATCCCAAGTTTTGCGCCCCATTGCAATCGGGTGTCCCATCGTTGTCCTCTTGAAAAATTTCAAATCCTCTGGAATATGCCATGGAAGAGCGTTGTTCTGACCAATCACTCGATTTTCATCCATTGCCCATATTAGCGAAATCATACACTTACCACTCCTTTGATATGAGGATGTGGGTCATAGTTGTCTAAGCTAAAATCCTCAAATGAAAAACTAAAAATATCTTTCACTTCCGGATTTATCTTTATTTGTGGTAATGGACGAAGCTCACGTGTTAATTGAAGCTCTATTTGTTCAAAATGATTTAAGTAAATATGTGCATCGCCAAAAGTATGGATGAATTCCCCTGCCTCTAAATCACAAACTTGCGCAATCATTAATGTGAGCAGCGCATATGAAGCAATATTAAAAGGCACACCAAGAAAGACATCCGCCGATCTTTGATAGAGCTGACAGGAGAGCTTCCCATCAACAACATAGAATTGAAACATGCAATGACATGGAGCTAAAGCCATTTTCTCAAGGTCGCCAACATTCCATGCATTAATAATCATTCTTCTTGAGTCAGGGTTTGTCTTAATTTGCTTGATTACTTCACTAATTTGGTCGATCGTATTGCCATCAGTCCCTGTCCATGAACGCCATTGCTTTCCATATACTGGACCGAGATTCCCCTCCTCATCAGCCCATTCATTCCAAATTCTCACACCATTCTCCTGCAAATACTTCACATTCGTATCCCCATTTAAAAACCAGAGCAATTCATGAATGATCGAGCGCATATGCAGCTTTTTCGTCGTTAACAGTGGGAAGCCCTCTTGTAAGTTAAAACGCATTTGATAGCCAAACGTACTAATGGTTCCTGTTCCAGTCCGATCCTCTTTTTTTTCTCCCTTTTCTAATACATGTCTACAAAGATCTAAATATTGTTTCATCTTTACAACCAACCTTTTCCTATAAGCTTAACTATAATTGTTCAATAAAGCTAGAATTTTAGCAAGGCTTATTTTAACTTTTTTATAAGCTCATATGTTTGCGGAGCATTAATTTTCAATCGTTGTCTCGAATTCTCATTAAAATAATAAAGAGCGAAGCTTTCAGCAAAATATTCCTCTGCATAAGTTAAAAAATATTCTTGATTTGGAAAGAGTGAATTTTTTTCCTGATTCCAAATAGCGAGATAATCTTGTTGCTGACTAATTTCATGGAAGATGTACCGATCAAGAGAGTGAGCTAGCTCATGTAATTCTAAATTCTCTGAGCTATGCCCATTTCCTTTCTCACTGAAGCCAATTTTAACGAGAACTGTTTTCGCCCCGCCAATTCCTGGGACAGCATCCCAAGTAACATTATTTTTATACCCTCTTGGGACAACACCAGTAAGATGAATAGCTGTCGGATTATCAGTTAATTTTCCAGTAAATAGCTTTAGCTTCATATGCTGTTCATTCATTTTTTCTAAAATTGAAACGGGAAGTTTATCGATTCTTGTAATAATTTTCTCAGCCTCAGGCTCATTAAAACTCCCAGTCGGAAGAATAATAATCGTTCCTAATAATGATGGTGAACGGAGATTTAATGCTTGTTTCAGCTGTGATTGACTAGCGACATCACGAAGCAATAAATTGTCCATTGCTGCTTCTGAACTGCCTATTAACGGAAAAAATAATAGAATGATAATAAATGAAATTATTTTTTTCATAGACAATTCCCCCTTTTTGCAAACTTTCATATTAGAAAACTAGTAAACCTATATTCTTAAATTATACCATAGAGAGAAATTGTAAATAAGGATGATAAAATGGGGAGTTTTTTGAAATTCAGGAGGTTTTTGGAGTGACTTTTCTCTTACTATTTCTTTCATAAAATCAAAATGGAGCACTGAACTTATCATCAGTGCTCCATGAGGGAAAAGAAAGATCATTTCGGCTAATTATGAATAGGAGCGAACTAATTCTCCTAATCCCGGTACATTGATACCATTACCAACTGCAGCGAATTTCCAGTCACTTCCTTGTCGGTAAATTTCACTGACAACAAGACATGTTTTTCCACTATAATTATCAGTTAAGTTAAAATGAATTAATTCTTGGTTATTCTCTGCGTTCACAACCCGAATAAAGGCATTTTGAATCATTCCAAAATGTTGATTTCGTTTCACACAGTCATAAATATTAACAATAAAAACCAATTTATCTACTTGTGCAGGCACACGACTTAAGTCAACAAGAATTTGTTCGTCATCTCCGTCGCCATCACCAGTTAAATTATCACCCGTATGCTGGATACTTC
>JAEWDX010000176.1 GCA_023389895.1 Bacillota bacterium | reverse complement strand
GAGTGAAGAGAGAGCGATTCGTGAAGGCAGAAAGCCAGAGGCGATTATTTTAGGGCACGCTGCTATTGCGGTAGAAGCAAAGGATTTTCCGAAAACACCAGGGCTTGTTATCAATGAAATCTTGCGGAAGACCGGAAAAACAGTAGAGGAAATTGATTTATTTGAAATAAATGAAGCCTTTGCTGCTGTTGCCTTAGCTAGTAACAGCATTTCAAGCCTTGATGAAAATAAGGTTAATGTGAATGGTGGAGCTATTGCCCTTGGGCATCCGATTGGCGCAAGTGGGGCTCGGATTATCCTGACATTAATGTATGAACTTAAACGAAGAGGCGGCGGTCTTGGAATTGCCGCAATTTGCAGTGGTGGCGGACAGGGTGATGCCATTTTAATCGAGGTACCGAGGAATTAACCGGAAGTCAGCTATCATAGTCGAAAGAGCGAATAGAAGCGGTTTGATTTACAAAAAAATCGGTCAGATTCCGAATATCGGCCACTTTTTAATTAGATTAGCAAGAATCAAGTTAGATCAGCAAACAAACATAAATCTGCAAAAAAATGGAGGCAGTAAAGATGAATGTCGAAAAAATCATGGTCATTGGAGCAGGGCAGATGGGCTCTGGAATCGCACAAGTATGCGTACAAGCTGGCTATCATGTTCTTTTAAACGATTTGAAGTCTGAATTCACTGAGCGTGGGCTCTCCCTTATCAAAAAGAATCTCCTGCGTCAAATTGAAAAGGAACGGATGACAGCTGAGCAAATGGAGGAGGTATTAAGCCGCCTTACACTTTCTACTGATTTAAACGATGCCAAAGCGGTTGATCTTGTTATTGAGGCAGCAGTTGAAAATATGGAGGTCAAAACAAAAATATTCAGTCAATTAGATGAGATCGCTCCAAAGCATGTGATTCTTGCAAGCAACACTTCATCGCTACCCATTACAGAAATTGCTGCGGCAACAAAGCGGCCAGAGAAGGTCATTGGCATGCATTTTATGAACCCTGTTCCAGTTATGAAGCTTGTTGAGATTATTCGTGGAATTGCCACTTCTGATGAAGTTTATCAACTAATTGAAGAGATGACAAAAACATTGAAGAAGGTTCCAGTCGAAGTGAATGACTTCCCTGGCTTTGTTGCAAATAGAGTACTGATGCCGATGATTAATGAAGCTATTTTTACATTATATGAAGGGGTTGCTACGAAGGAGGCCATTGATGAAGTAATGAAGCTTGGGATGAATCATCCGATGGGGCCATTAACATTAGCCGATTTTATTGGACTCGATACTTGTTTATATATTATGGAAACATTGCATGAAGGATTCGGCGATGATAAATATCGCCCATGTCCATTATTGAGAAAGTATGTGAAGGCAGGCTGGTTAGGTCGGAAAACGGGTAGAGGCTTCTATACTTACGAAAACTAGCCGTAAAGAAGTTCAACCTAGAATTTGGGGGGATGGCTCATGGAGTTATTTTTTACAGAAGAACAAGAAATGATGAGGAAAATGGTTCGTGATTTCGCTCAAAATGAAATCGCCCCTTTAGTAGAAAGAATGGAGCGGGGTGAGTTTCCACGAGAGCTAATCGGAAAAATGGGCGAGCTTGGTTTAATGGGGATCCCAATTCCTGAGCAGTATGGCGGCGCGGAAATGGACTTCACTTCCTATATCATTGCCATCAATGAAATCTCAAAAGTTAGTGCGACAGTTGGTGTCATCTTATCTGTCCATACATCTGTTGGGACGAATCCTATTTTGTATTTCGGATCAGAGGAGCAAAAGCAGAAATACATTCCGAAGCTTGCTTCAGGAGAATACCTTGGCGCCTTTTGTCTAACAGAGCCGAGTGCGGGATCAGATGCAGGCAGCTTGAAATCTAAAGCTATTAAAGACGGGAATGATTTCATTCTTAATGGATCGAAAGTTTTCATTACAAACGGTGGAGAAGCGGATATTTATATCGTTTTTGCGCTAACAGATGCTGCGCTTGGAAGTAGGGGCATGTCTGCCTTTGTTGTTGAAAAAGATACGCCGGGCTTAATCATCGGAAAAGATGAACATAAAATGGGCTTGCATGGTTCGAGAACGGTACAGTTAAGCTTCGAGGATATGCGTGTTCCCGCTGAAAATTTACTAGGCCAAGAAGGAGAAGGCTTTAAGATTGCCTTGGCAAATTTAGATGTTGGGCGCATTGGCATCGCTTCTCAAGCGCTCGGAATTGCAGAGGCAGCACTTGAAGCAGCTGTTGAATATGCAAAGGAGCGAGTGCAATTCGGCAAACCGATTGCTATGCAACAAGGAATAGGCTTTAAGATTGCTGATATGGCGACAGCCGTTGAGGCTGCGAGACTACTAATCTATCGTGCAGCAAATCTCCGGCAAAATGGAATGAAATGTGGCAAGGAAGCCTCGATGGCTAAGCTTTTCGCCTCAAAAACGGCGGTTGATGTGACAACAGAAGCAATTCAAGTTTTTGGTGGTTATGGCTATACAGAGGATTATCCAGTCGAGCGTTATTTCCGCGATGCGAAAATAACAGAGATTTATGAAGGTACAAGTGAGATTCAACGAATTGTTATTAGCAAGCAGCTTTAGGAAGCAGAAAACGAAGAAATGTGATTTTTCAAACTTGATCAGGCATAATCGTTCAATTTTATTTCAGGCTGAAATAAAAATTCAAACTTGGGGGATGAAATAATGAATTTCCAATTAACGGAAGAACATGAAATGATTCGGAAAATGGTTCGCGATTTTGCCAGAAATGAGGTAGCTCCATCAGCTGCAGAACGAGATGAAGAAGAGCGTTTTGACCATGAAATCTTTCAAAAGATGGCGGAGCTTGGACTAACTGGAATTCCATGGCCAGAGGAATATGGCGGAATTGGCAGCGATTATTTAGCCTATTGTATTGCAGTCGAGGAGCTATCAAGGGTATGTGCTTCAACAGGGGTTACCTTATCAGCCCATACATCGCTAGCTGGATGGCCGATTTATAAATTTGGCAATGAGGAGCAAAAGCATAAATATTTAAAACCGCTGGCACAAGGAGAAAAAATCGGTGCCTATGGATTAACTGAGCCAGGCAGCGGTTCTGATGCAGGTGGAATGAAAACAACAGCTCGTCTTGAGGGAGATCATTATATATTAAATGGCTCGAAAATTTTCATTACAAATGGTGGGATTGCGGATATTTATATTGTGTTTGCGTTAACAGATCCGACGGAAAAACAGCGAGGAACAACAGCTTTTATCGTTGAGGCTGGCTTTGAGGGCTTTTCTGTTGGGAAAAAGGAGAAAAAACTGGGGATTCGTTCGTCGCCAACAACAGAAATTATTTTTGAACATTGCAAGGTTCCAGTGGAAAATGTATTGGGGAAGGTTGGAGAGGGCTTCAAAATAGCAATGATGACACTTGATGGTGGCCGCAATGGCATTGCAGCACAAGCCGTAGGAATTGCTCAAGGTGCATTAGATGCAGCCGTTGATTATGCAAAGGAACGCCATCAATTCGGTAAGCCGATTGCATTGCAGCAAGGAATTGGCTTTAAGCTTGCAGATATGGCAACTGCTATTGAAGCGTCAAGACTATTAACCTACCAAGCGGCATGGCTTGAATCAGCAGGTCTTCCTTACGGTAAGGAATCGGCGATGTCGAAACTAATGGCTGGTGATACAGCAATGAAAGTAACGACAGAGGCAGTGCAAATTTTTGGTGGTTACGGTTATACGAAGGACTATCCTGTTGAACGTTTTATGCGTGATGCAAAAATCACACAAATTTATGAAGGAACGCAAGAAATTCAACGCCTCGTTATTTCAAGAATGCTAACAAAATAAACGGATATGGGGGCGTCTCCATTGCAGGGACATGGGATTTATTCCTATGTCCCATTCTAAAAAAAGAGGCGGTGTTAGTATGGAAAAACGAGAGGTGCTAGCGTCCGTAAAGGATGAACGACTTGTTAAGAAGCGGCGCGATCAAATGATTAAAGGTGCGGTTACGCTTTTTATCCAAAAAGGCTTCCACCGGACAACAACGAGAGAAATTGCCAAGGCCGCTGGATTTAGCATCGGAACATTGTATGAATATATTCGAACGAAGGAAGATGTTCTCTATCTCGTTTGTGACAGCATTTATGATCAAGTAAGAGAACGCCTGCAAAAGCATCTTGACCCAAATGAAGGGACGCTTGAGAGCTTACGCCTCGGCATCGCGGATTATTTTAGAGTGGTTGATGAAATGCAGGATGAGGTCCTCGTTATGTACCAAGAAGTAAAGTCTTTAACAAAGGATGCACTTCCATACGTACTGAAAAAAGAAATAGAAATGGTAGGTATGTTTGAACAGGCGATATTACGCTGTGTTGAAACAGGAGAATTGGCATTACCAGGGGACAAAATTAAAATGATTGCTCATAATATTTTTGTTCAAGGGCAGATGTGGGCATTCCGCCGTTGGACGTTGAAAAAAATCTGCACCCTTGATGACTATATAAGGCTGCAAACAGAATTACTTTTTCAAGGGCTGGGGGTAGTGTCAAAAGATGGATGAGCTGATATTGTTAATGGGTTTAAACGTTTCCTGACGTTATTAGGGGTAGGGTTAGAAGAGAAGATGAAGGGGTGAGGATAATGAGTAATGTTTATAAGCCGAAAAATCATGTTCGTTTCGTGACGGCATCAAGCTTATTTGATGGTCATGATGCATCAATTAATATTATGAGAAGAATTATTCAAGCGAGTGGTGCGGAAGTGATTCACCTTGGTCATAATCGCTCTGTGGAGGAGGTTGTAAATGCCGCCATTCAAGAGGATGTGCAAGGAATCGCCATTTCATCCTATCAAGGGGGGCATGTTGAATATTTCAAATACATGTATGACTTATTAAAGGAAAGAGGCGCATCCCATATCCGCATATACGGAGGTGGTGGTGGGGTGATCATCCCGAAGGAAATAAAGGAACTCCATGATTATGGGATTGCTAGAATCTTTTCTCCAGAGGATGGGCGTGTAGCTGGGCTTCAAGGGATGATTAATATCATGATTGAGGAATGTGATTTTCCGACATTTAATACGGAAGAAACGTTGGATCTTGAGAAGCTACAGGAAGGGCAGACGAATGCCATTGCAAAGCTCATTACTGTAGCTGAGCATCATGTAAGTATAGAAAAAGAAGCTGCGGCAGCCCTTGATTCGATAATGGTGCAAGTAAAATCAATCGAAAAATCTGTTCCAGTGCTAGGAATTACCGGGACAGGAGGAGCGGGAAAAAGCTCATTAACAGATGAATTAATCCGTCGCTTTCTCAACGAAATTCCTGAAAAGAAAGTGGCGATTCTATCCGTTGATCCAACAAAGCAAAAAACGGGGGGTGCCTTGCTTGGCGACCGTATTCGCATGAACGCAATCTTCAATCCGCGGGTCTATATGAGAAGCTTGGCAACAAGAAAATCGAAAAGTGAGCTTTCACTTGCGATTAAAGATGCGATTTCCGTTGTCAAGGCAGCGGGATTCGATCTCATCATTGTAGAAACAAGCGGAATCGGGCAAGGTGATGCGGAAATTACTGAAATTTGTGACGTTTCCATGTATGTGATGACAAGTGAATTTGGAGCCCCTACCCAGCTCGAAAAAATTGATATGATTGACTATGCGGATTTAATAGTGATTAATAAGTTTGAACGCAATGGATCTGAAGATGCAAAGCGTCAAGTTCAGAAGCAATATCAAAGGGGTCATCTCCTTTTTGAAAAAGAGCTGAATGAAATGCCGGTATACGGAACAATTGCAAGTCAATTTAATGACCCAGGAACAAATGCAGTATTTGCAGCAATTATTGAAAAGTTAAATGCAAAGGCTGAGCTAAATTGGTATACTAACTTTTCTAAGCAGACGGTGGTAGAAAAGCAAAATATTATTATTCCGAATGAGCAGCGCTATTATTTACGAGAGGTTTCGGAGACGGTTCGCAAGTTTCATCGGAAGGCGGAAGAACAATCGAATCTAGCACGTAAGCTATTCCAAATCGAAGGGGCCATTACCGCAGTTAAAGAAAATAATGCAAATGAAGAAGTGATCGCTTCACTTGAGACCATTCAAGCAGAAACAGAGGCTAAGCTAACAGCTGAATCGAAAAGAATTCTTGCAGGCTGGGAGGATTTAAAGCGGCAATATTCAGGAGAACAATTGGTTACGAGAATTCGAGATAAAGAAATCATCACCATTCTCAAAACAAAAAGCTTATCAGGCTTGAGCATTTCAAAGGTTGCGCTTCCTAAATTTAAAGATTATGGCGAGATTATTCGTTGGGTATATCGTGAAAATATTCCAGGTGCATTTCCTTATACTGCTGGGGTTTTTCCATTCAAGCGAGAAGGCGAGGATCCGAAGAGACAATTTGCAGGGGAAGGAACACCAGAAAGAACGAACCGGCGCTTTCATTATTTATCAAAGGATGATTCAGCAAAACGTTTAAGTACAGCCTTTGATTCGGTTACTCTTTACGGAGAGGATCCTGATTACCGTCCAGATATTTATGGGAAAGTCGGTGAGAGCGGCGTCAGTATTTGTACATTAGACGATATGAAAAAGTTATATGAAGGCTTCGATCTTTGCCATCCATCAACCTCTGTATCGATGACGATTAATGGTCCAGCACCGATTATTTTGGCGATGTTTATGAATACAGCGATCGAGCAGCAAATAGAGAGAAAAGAGCAAGAGCTCGGACGCGTCTTAACAGAGGCAGAATTTACTGAAGTTCGCAGCTTTACGTTACAAACTGTTCGTGGAACCGTTCAAGCCGATATTCTGAAAGAGGATCAAGGTCAAAATACATGTATATTCTCTACAGAATTTGCTCTCCGAATGATGGGCGATATTCAGCAATATTTTATTAATGAGAAGGTGCGTAATTATTATTCTGTTTCAATTTCGGGCTATCATATTGCGGAGGCGGGAGCGAATCCCATTTCGCAGCTAGCTTTTACACTTGCTAATGGCTTCACATATGTGGAATATTATTTGAGTAGAGGAATGAAGATTGATGATTTCGCACCGAATTTATCGTTCTTTTTTTCAAATGGACTTGATCCAGAATATACGGTGCTTGGCCGTGTTGCCCGCCGGATTTGGGCAACAGTCATGAGAGATAAGTACGGGGCGAATGAACGAAGTCAGAAACTGAAATATCATATTCAAACATCTGGTCGTTCGCTTCATGCGCAGGAAATTGATTTTAATGATATTCGCACGACCCTTCAGGCATTGATGGCCCTCCATGATAACTGTAATTCTTTGCATACGAATGCATACGATGAGGCGATCACAACACCGACCGAGGAATCTGTTCGCCGCGCGATGGCGATTCAAATGATCATTACGAAGGAGCATGGCTTAACGAAGAATGAAAATCCGCTTCAAGGCGCTTTTATCATTGATGAGTTGACCGATCTCGTTGAAGAACAGGTGTTGCAGGAATTTGAACGAATGAATGATCGCGGCGGTGTATTAGGTGCAATGGAAACACAGTATCAGCGTGGGAAAATTCAAGACGAATCCATGTACTATGAAATGAGAAAGCATTCTGGTGAACTGCCGATCATTGGCGTCAATACGTATTTAAATCCAAATCCACCTTCTGAGGAAGAAATGAATAATATGGAGCTTGCTAGGGCAACAAAGGAAGAGAAGGAAACACAAATTCGTCATTTGCGTATCTTCCAAGAACGAAATAAAGAGAGAGTGGAAGAAGCTCTTAAACAGTTAAAGGAAACAGCAGTAAACCATGGCAATATTTTTGCAGAGCTGATGGAAACGGTAAAATTCGCTAGCCTCGGTCAAATTACCCAAGCACTTTATGAGGTAGGAGGACAATATCGTAGAAATATGTAATCGAGCGGTAGGATGTGTGGGATAGAAAGGCTTGTTGCTTTGCCGCAAGCCTTTTTCCATGATGAATAACCCCTCCAAAGTTCCACGATTATCTGACCTCTTAGTAATATACAACTTATACCAAATCTTATATAATTTAATTAACTAAAATATCGCGGGAATGGATTATTTGAAAGCCGATTATTTACAACATTGAAATTAAATGCAGGATGTGTAGAATAAGTG